>NZ_JBYUWC010000015.1:0-142228 GCF_058137865.1 Erwinia sp. 009765445 | reverse complement strand
GCTTAAAACTGCCAGTTTTACCCATGGTGGGTCAGTTTTACATTGGCATGTGGGGCATTTTTACATCGGTACTAACAGTTATTACAGGAACCTCAGCTTGGTAAAGGATTTTATGTCGATTTTGTTTTGCCTGCTTATGATATTGACATCCACGGAAACAATCGGGCATTTACCTTGCAAATGAAAAAAGCTGTGGATACAACAACATATATTATTTATTCGGGCATGCTAACCGAACGTCAATTAGATGTTGAATTGTTTATTCCTTATAATGGAGAGGGGGATAAGTATAATTATACCATCAAAGTTTTTTTGCTTACTCAAAAAAACAACACAGAGAAGGATAACGTTGGGGCTCACTTTAAATATGCCAATAATAAAGCGACATTAGTAACTAACATATCCGATGTCAGTATGTTTGCAGAAGCGCCTTCTATACATAATGACCGGACGAGCGAACCCATGGACTTCAGCGGTGCTACCCTTCCCGCAGACGATACCGAGTACACAAACTACACCCGCACTTACACCTGTGACGAAGCCGGCAACCTGACGCAGGTCCGCCATACCCCGGCCACGGGCAGCGGTTACACAACTCAAATTACCGTAAGCGACCGCAGCAACCGGGCTGTGCTGAGTTCCCTGACCGAAAACGCCGCAGACGTGGATGCGCTGTTCACCGCGGGCGGGCAGCAGAAACGGCTTCAGCCGGGACAGAACCTGATGTGGACGCCACGTAACGAGCTGCTGAAGGTGACGCCGGTGGTGCGTGAGGGTGATACCAATGACAGTGAAAGCTACCGCTACGACACGGGCAGCCAGCGGGTCCTGAAGGTCAGCGTGCAGAAAACCGGGAACAGCACGCAGACACAGCGGGCACGGTACCTGCCGGGGCTGGAGCTGCGCAGCACAACATCCGGTGATACTGAAACGGAAAGCCTGCAGGTTATCACGGTGGGCGAGGCGGGCCGTGCGCAGGTGCGGCTGCTGCACTGGGAGAGCGGCAGGCCGGATGATATCAGCAATGACCAGATAAGGTACAGTTACGATAACCTGACCGGCAGCAGCGGGCTGGAGCTGGACGATGATGGAAATATCATCAGCATGGAGGAGTACTATCCGTATGGAGGCACGGCTGTTCTGGCTGCCCGTAGCACCGTGGAGGCGGACTACAAAACCGTGCGCTACTCGGGCAAGGAGCGTGATGCGACGGGGCTGTACTACTACGGATACCGCTACTACCAGCCGTGGGCGGCCCGGTGGCTCTCCGCAGACCCGGCGGGGACGGTGGACGGGCTCAACCTGTTCAGGATGTGCAGGAATAACCCTGCAACACTGTTTGACAAAAAGGGGCTTTCACCTGCTAATGGCAATAACTATCTACATAATACCAGTGTAAAAATGCCTGGAAAAGCAACAAAAAGTAAGGGGCAATCAGCGAATGTTGGGTGTACATTAAGTACTCTGAGCAGTTGCGCAGCCGGATTAAATAACATGCGACTCATAAACAACCGACTGGCGACAATAAAAACCAGAGGTAAAGAAGACGATAATGCGGCGGTCAGCAAGGAGAGTAAACCTAAAAATTATCCCATTATTCGTTTCCAGACACCAGATGAAGTGCAAATGGCCCCTCTGTCCAGTGCGCCTGAGCAGATCTGGCACAGCGTAGAAATGGAAAAACCGGGATGGGATACCCAGTATGTCTTTGGCGCAAACAGAGAAATATTTTCTGAACATTTAATAGAACCATTAACGATATTAGCAAGGAGAAACAGCATCACCAAACGCCCTATTAATATTATAAGCGGAAGTCATGGTGTCGAAGATGGTCTGAATTGGGCTTTTGATGGCAAGGTGCCTGTCAGAAGACCTGAAATATTAGAACATCAATTTTTTGAGGAAGATATCGATACTGTAGAGAAAATAGAGGCTGGCACCCTGTCCGAATTGTCCTCCCTGAAGGGGAGAGTCAATGTTATTGATTTAGCAGATATTGATGGTCCAAACTATCTCCAGAACTATCTGAATAATCCATCTAATCATGTTATACTGGCTCACTGTTTTGGCAGGAACGACGCTATTATGCGTAAATACAGAAATCTGAACGCAGTGATTTCATATATAGATGATGAGGATTTTGAGAAGGCTGCGTAAAGGGTTCTGTCGCATTAAGCGGGCAATCAGGTAACATGCTGTTTTTTTGTTTTGTGGCTTTAGTGTAGGCAAGTCAGTAAAAATTGAATTTCCTGTTTTTCAGGAAGCTATCAGATAAAACTGTTCTGCCGGAGACATCCCGTCCCCGGCAGGGTGCTGATATTGCCCTTTATGTATCATGTTAATCAGTTCAATACCGGCCAGAAGGCTCTGTCGCATTAACGGCGGCAGGTTGCCGGAAAACGGGTCTGTTAATTTTTTATGTAACCAGAAGGTAAAACTGCTCAGCCAGGGACAATCCGCCCCCGAGCGGATGTTGAAGCTGTCCTTTGCGTAACATGTGTATGATTTCGATCCCCGCCAGAATAGCCTGCCCCCGTCGGAAGGATTTGAATCCCGTCATCAGCTTTATCCGCCGTTTGATATTACGGTGATCCTGCTCAACCAGATTGTTCAGGTACTTACTCTGCCTGACCTTAATGTACTCCTCCCTGCCAGCATTCAGCTCCGCAAGGGCAGCGGTGTTTGCACCGCTTTTATCGATGGTCACCACCTCAGGTTAGTCGTGATGGCGGATAGCCTTACGAAAGAAGCGCAACGCCGCTGCAGCGTCACGCCTGACGGTCAGCAGAAAGTCGACGGTTTGACCCGTCGTATCGACCGCACGGTACAGATATTTCCACTGCCCCCTGACCCGGATATACGTCTCGTCCATTCGCCACCGGCGGCCCACGGCACGTTTATGCCGGCGAAATGCCCTGTCCAGCAGCGGCACCAGGCGGATAACCCAGCGGTGAAGCGTCGAATGGTCAACAACCACGCCCCGCTCTGTCATCATCTCCTCCAGATTGCGCAGGCTCAGGGAATAAGCCAGATACCAGCGGACGCACTGCGCGATGATATCGACGGGGTAATGTAACCGTTTAAAGGCATTTCGGATCAGAGACATGGTCAGGTAACATCATGAAAAAACAGTATGTTACCTGACAACTTCTTAATACGACAGAACCGGTTCTGCAACATAGCGACCATAATTCAGTTCCTGCTCAGTGGTCAGAAAATCGACGGGCATATCGGCCTCCCTGCCTGACGGTTATATGTTAACAATTTTGCAACCGTCCGAAATATTATAAATTATCGTACATATTAAAATGGTCTAACCTGGCTGTCTATTAAATCGTTTTTTTGACATAATAGACACTCTATGTCCGATAATCGATTTAAGGTACATTTTATGCGGCTTTTTGGTTATGCTCGCGTATCAACCAGCCAACAGTCTCTCGATATTCAAGTCAGGGCACTCAAAGATGCAGGTGTGAAAGGAAATCGCATATTTGCCGATAAAGCATCAGGCAGCTCTACTGAGAGGGAGGGACTGGATCTTCTGAGAATAAAAGTGGAAGAAGGTGATGTCATTATGGTCAAGAAACTTGACCGCCTCGGTCGTGACACCGCTGACATGATACTGCTGATAAAAGAATTCGACGCCCAGGGAGTGGCCGTCCGGTTTATTGATGACGGGATAAGCACTGACGGGGAAATGGGGAAAATGGTCGTCACCATTCTTTCGGCTGTGGCACAGGCTGAACGCCAGCGCATCCTTGAGCGAACAAATGAAGGACGACAGGAAGCCAGACTAAAAGGTATAAAATTTGGAAGAAAGCGATCAGTAAACAGACCTCAGATAGCCGCCCTGCATGCCCGGGGAGTTGGAGCAGCATTAATAGCTAAACAGATGAAAATCGCTCGTTCAACTGTATACACAGTAATAAAAGAGATTAAAAACAACCAGTGATATTACTGGTTGTATATCAGAATCATCACCATGGCCAGGTGTTATTTTCGTAGTCAAGGAACAGATGGTCTTTATCGTTACGATGTTGTTCAATCACATCAGTCATTCCTTTAACGCTGGTCCCGATGTCAATCTCTGCCTCAACTGCACCATTCAGCGTTCCCATTGCAGTAGCCGCCCAGCCCGGGTGTACAGACAAGACGGTATGCCCATCCTGTCTGATATCCATATAAATACAGCGTGCCAGCATATTAAGCGCCACTTTACTTGCACGGTACAGTTCAAGACCTATTCCCGGTTCGGTATTACCTGCAATACTTCCCCTGTGTGATGACATAAATACTATCGTTCCCTCTGTTTTCAGTGACGGAAGGAGATGTCGGGCCAGGCGGGCAGGCCCAAAAGCATTGGTCATC
Source organism: Erwinia sp. 009765445 (assembly GCF_058137865.1). Taxonomy (NCBI): domain Bacteria; kingdom Pseudomonadati; phylum Pseudomonadota; class Gammaproteobacteria; order Enterobacterales; family Erwiniaceae; genus Erwinia; species Erwinia sp. 009765445. The sequence goes on along the minus strand of NZ_JBYUWC010000015.1, from coordinate 137,860 downwards.
ATTATCTGATGGAATTCAGCATCAGATGCCTGCAATACAGACTGATGCAAGGGGCCATAAATACCGGCAACCATAAAAATAACATCAAACCGGCGTTCGCTAAGACTGACAATAAGAGGTGCAATACAGGAGGTGTCCGTCACATCCATTTTTTCGGTGGTCAGTTTTCCCGGATAAGTGCTGTTAAGGGTGCTAAGTGATGAAATATCTGCGTCGGGCAAATATGTGGCAAACACATCCCAGCCCCTGTTCAGATATTCTTCTGCCAGGCCCAGCCCGAGTCCTTTATCAGACCCGACGATTAAGATACTTTGCATTTTTAATTCTCTCCTGATTACTGGGCTGTATAACCGCCGTCGGCCATCAATACAGTTCCCGTGACAAAACTGGCTTTCGGTGAGGCAAGCCAGATAATGGCTTCCGCAATTTCTCCCGGCTGAGCAACCCTGCCAAGAGGGTGAACATGGCCGTAACTGGCCAGGGTAGCGCGGCTGTCTTCGACAATGCCGGAGAGAATGTTTGTTTCGACAACGCCGGGTGCCACTGCATTGACCCGGATATTATATTCAGCAGCTTCCAGTGCTAAAACCTTCGTCAGCTGAGCAATGGCGCCCTTAGAAGCCGAATAAGCTGACGTCATTTTCATACCGACTATGCTGACCACGGAGGCCACATTAACAATGGCGCCCTGCCTGCGTGGTTGCATTGCCTTCAGACTTTCCCTGCAAAGAAGAAAATATCCCCTGGCATTGATCGACATAATGCTTTCCCATTCTTCAACAGACGTTTCGGTAGCCAGCTTATTCAGGGTTTTTCCCGCATTGTTAATCAGAATATCCACGCAGCCAAATTCTGTCCGGGCGAGTGCAACCGCGCTGATGACTTGATCTTCCTGACTGACGTCACAGACCTGCGCTATAACCTCATTATCCCGTGCAAGTGAATAAACAGCCGGATCGATATCCAGAGCCAGAATCTTTGCCTTGTGGTGAATTAACATTTCCACTGTGGATCTGCCAATATCGCCCGCAGCTCCTGTCACGATAACCACTTTGTTCTCAAGGCCTAAAAAATCTTCCATCATTCATCCTCAAATAAAGTGTTACGCTGCCAGAGTTCCATCTCATTCATCAGTCGGTATTGAAACTCCCTGGTACGTATAAAAGCATCCCCGCCCAGCACCAGCGTTCGGGGGGGATTTGGTGAGTTAACTGCTTCGATTATAATTCTGGCACCTTTGCCTGGATCCCCTTCCTGCCTGCCATCTCTTAGCTGCATTTTGTTGAGTTGCTCAGTGACCGCCGGATAAGCACCTGCTTCCTGAAACCCTACCCGGACAGAATGCGTGGAGAGAAAATCTGTACGAAATCCTCCCGGAGCCACCGAGGTCAATGAAATGCCATGAGGCAGGGTTTCACGGCCAAGCCCGTGCGACAGCGCGTCCAGTGCTGATTTTGCTGCGGCATAAATGGCAGAACCGGGAAGTGGGTCGAGTGCCGCAATGGACGTTATATTCAGAATATGCCCGCTGCACTGTAGCCGCATGCCAGGCAGCACAGCCTGAATCAACCGAAGTGGGGTAAAGAAATTAACCTGAAAAAGGCGGGCAACATCAGCAGATGACGATGTTTCAGCCGGGCCCAGCAGTCCGTAGCCTGCGTTGTTCACGAGCACATCAATTCGGCCAAACTGAGAGATAACCTTCCCGACAAGCAATTGCTGAGCTCCCTCTGTTTCCGCATCCCATTGAAAAACACTTAACCTCCCGGAGGTAAATGGGTATTTACCATCGCGGATGGTACCGGCAACGCTGTCTCCGGAGGCAATGACTGCTTTGGCAAGAGCCAGTCCCAGGCCCCGCCCAATTCCGGTGATTAGCCAGATTCTTTTCCCAGACGGATGTTGCATAGATTTCCTCCTGTCAGTTAATACCAGGAGAATAGAGGACGGGGACCACGACAACAATGGCAGTTAATGTCTAAACATTGCCTTTTACTCTCAAATTCCTTCTGATAAGGTCGTTATAAGGCTTTAATATTATCATTTCGCATATACAGGTGAAAAAGTGCCCACTATCACGCAGGAAATAATCTCTCTCTGCCTGTCTCTTACTCCTGAAGAAGGCTATTCGCGGACCTGCATGAATAAAATTAAGTTACTGCGGGTCAATGAGTCTGTGCCGCATACTCCCGTGCTTTATGAACCCTGTATCGTTATTGTCCTCCAGGGTAAGAAAACAGGCTGGATGGACGGACAGGAATTTGCCTATGATCCGCAACATTACCTGGTTGTCTCGGTTCCGATGCCTTTTAGCAGTCAGACAGTTGCCAGCCATGACGAGCCGCTTCTGGCAATGTCTGTCACACTTGATATGGCTGTTATTGCCGAAATACTGATTGAACTGGGGGAGACTTACACCAGGGATGATGATATACCGAAAACATTGCTTTCCACTCCACTGGGAGATGATCTGACGGATACAGTTTATCGCCTGTTAAGGGCTGTATCTGACGAAGAAAAAGCCCGTATCCTTGGGCCGGGGATCCTGAAAGAACTCTACTACAGGGTACTGATTGATGAACAGGGAGCGTCAGTCAGGGCAGCACTTTCGGGGAAGGGACATTTCAGGCAAATTTCGGCAGCAGTTCACACCATTCATACCCGGTTTATGGAACCTCTTGATGTTCCTTCACTGGCAAAAGCGGCGGGAATGAGCTCGCCTTCTTTTCATCGCCATTTTCGGGAATACATGGGTACAACACCCATTAAGTATCTGATATCGATCAGACTGCATCAGGCACGATTTTTAATGGTCAGAAGTAATATAACGGCCAGTGAAGCCTCACTGAGAGCAGGTTATACAAGTCCGACACAGTTCAGCAGAGAATTCAGGCGTTTCTTTGGCCATCCACCACAAAAAGAGGCGCAACGTTTACGCCGCTTACTGAAAGTAAAAGCCGAGTCATACTGGCCTGAGGGTTAGTAACTTTGAATAAGGGGTTCGAGGGCCAACCGTGCGAAAAACCACGTTAGTGAATTAACATGTATTAGTGTGATTACCAAGGGATTCTGACGGTATAATTACCAGGCGATTTTGTCGTTATCACACTATCAACGCCCTTCGATTCAGGCAAAGTCTTTTGAGGTATTAGATAACGATGCCACTTTGGCTAACCTAAGGGCCATCGTATTCATATTCTCGCGTAGCCAGATGTAACGGACGCCATTAGGGCTAATATCTGCTGAGTATCGATCGTTCATCTGACGTGATACCTGTACCTGACCGAGATGGGGATTACGTAGAGAGAAGTCGATAACCAGTTTTTCTAAGGCTTCTTCTGTTCGGTTCTTATGCCGTAAATCTGGTGTCTCCTGGCGCTTGAGGGTTCTGTCGCATTAAGAAGTGGTCGGGTAACATACTGTTTTTTCAATGTTGCCTGACCATGTCTCTGATCCGAAATGCCTTTAAACGGTTACATTACCCCGTCGATATCATCGCGCAGTGCGTCCGCTGGTATCTGGCCTACTCCCTGAGCCTGCGAAATCTGGAGGAGATGATGACAGAGCGGGGCGTGGTTGTTGACCATTCGACGCTTCACCGCTGGGTTATCCGCCTGGTGCCGCTGCTGGACAGGGCATTTCGCCGGCATAAACGTGCCGTGGGCCGCCGGTGGCGAATGGACGAGATGTATATCCGGGTCAGGGGTCAGTGGAAATATCTGTACCGTGCAGTCGATACGACGGGTCAAACCGTCGACTTTCTGCTGACCGCCAGGCGTGATGCGACAGCGGCGTTGCGCTTCTTTCGTAAGGCTATCCGCCATTACGGCGAACCTGAGGTGGTGACCATCGATAAAAGCGGTGCAAACACCGCTGCCCTTGCGGAGCTGAATGCTGGCAGGGAGGAGTACATTAAGGTCAGGCAGAGTAAGTACCTGAACAATCTGGTTGAGCAGGATCACCGTAATATCAAACGGCGGATAAAGCTGATGACGGGATTCAAATCCTTCCGACGGGGGCAGGCTATTCTGGCGGGGATCGAAATCATACACATGATACGTAAAGGGCAGTATCAACATCCGCAAAGTAATGGACTGTCCCCCTCAGAACAATTTTATCTGTTGGCCGCTTAAAAAATCGGCAGTGCAAAGTTTGCTGACTTGCCTGCGCTAAAGCGACAAAACCACTCTGCTGGCACTGGATCACCTCGCGTCCTCTCATCCAGCCATGTACAAAACCGCATTGCAGGTGGTTGTCCGCAATTTGCAGGAAGGATCCCGTGAATATCTGATGGGCGCGCTGACCAACCCGTCATATTCCATTGCGAGACTGGCGTGCAGACAGATAGTGAAGTTAAAACTTTACCTTACGCGAAACGATTTACAGCACTGTATTGCGGTATCACCTTCTGTACCACACAGCATGATTTATTTTTCTCTGGCCCAACGTTTGAGCCTCTGGGATTGCCTTATATTCCTGCTGACTAATGTGGCCGTGGATAATGGGAGGTTTACACAGGAGGGGCTGATTCGCTGTAATGCCAGAGTTAATCGTTATTATGAAACGCCGTCAGAGTCGCAACAAGTACAGTTGGCTGGCTTGCTGGACGAGAAAGGAAAAACCTTGTTGAAGCATCAGGAAATACTGGCGCAGCGGCTGGGCGAATATTTTGATCTCGCATAATCATGGTCTGAATGGCTGCTCCATCTTGAGAAAGATCGCCTCAGCCGGGTGCCGGGCGCTATCAGACCGGATATGGCGAGCTTCCCTCATCACACTGTAGAAGCCTTTTCACCAGTAAATTTGTTTTAATCGTGTTTGCGTCATTAATTTCTGCAATCAAGAGGAGTAAATGAAGATGAAGCACAACGCGACACGACGTAAAACAGTGCTGGTCACTGGAGCAAATGGCTATATTGGCAACGCAGTGGCAAACGCTTTTAACCGGGCCGGATGGAAAACTTACGGGCTGTGCCGTCGGGAAGCTGATGCTGCCGGGCTGGCGCGTAATGAAATCCATCCGCTGATCGGTTCACCGGAAGAGCTCTCTTTTCTGAAGCAGACTGAGGAAGCCGTTTTCGATGTGGTTGTGTCTAACACAGAAGACTTCACCGCGATGGCGGCACACCTCAGTAAGGTTAAGCAGATGATGGCAGCTATCGGGGAGCACAGCGCAAAAGCAGGTATCCGGCCGCTGCTGATGTTTACCAGCGGCTGCAAAGATTACGGTGGGATGGATCTGAAAGATGGCGATGCAGGGCTGGCACCTCATACCGAAAGCAGCCCGATGAAAGCGCCTGACCTGTTGTTGCCGCGCGAGCAGTTCGGTTCTGCGCTGCTGGTGGCGGAGGGGGCACCTTACGATGCGACGGTGCTGCGCCCGACCATCGTTTATGGCCTCTCTTCCAGTCACTATGGCCCGCTGTTCGATCTTGCTGCAGGCAGTGAGGGCGTGCTGGAGCTGCTGGCTGATCCTGCCGCCATCATGCACTCGCTGCATGTGGATGACTGTGCAGAGGCGTATGTCATGCTGGCAGAACATCCACAGCGTAGTGAGGTGGCTCAGCAGGCATTCAACATCTCCAGTCAGCATTATGAAACGGCGCAGCAGATTGGTGAGGCCCTGGCTAACTCTTACGGCCTGCAGCTGAAGTTATCTGCACCGATCGGAACTGTGCCGATCGAGACGGTACACGGGTTGGCTAACTTCTGGCAATGGGTAGGATCTGACAAACTGCGTGCGCTGACCGGCTGGCGTGAACGTCGTGCGACATTCACTGCCGGGCTGGAGGAGTACCGCCTGGCTTATGAAACCAGAAGCCGTCATCAGGCCTGACTGGCTTCGGGCTAAAGCGTACCCTCAAACAGGCTGTCGATAAATAAGCGGACTCTGGGAGCAAGATATTTACGGGTCGGGTAGAGCACCACAATGGGGATTCGCTCCGGCTCGTATTTCTCCATGATCCGCACCAGGCGGCCTTTTTCTGCTTCCTGCTCTGCCAGAAAATCAGGGAGCTGCACGATGCCCAGCCCGGCAACGGCGGCATCCCTGAGCGCCTCACCATCATCAAAGCGCACCCGGCTGACCGGTTCCAGCCAGCTGGATTTGCCATTCTCATCATGCAGTCGCCAGGCCAGCGTGCGGCCATGCTGCACAAACAGCAGACCGGCGTGTTTTTTCAGTTCATCAGGTGTGCGGGGTGTACCGTTGCGGCGAAGATAATCGGGCGAGGCGCAAATACTCAGGCGCTGTCGGTCCACCACTCGTGAAACCAGATCCTCGCTGATATTTTGAGCGCCAATGCGGATCGCCAGATCGTAGCCTTCGGTAATCAAATCAACCGTCCGGTCGCTGAAGCTGACCTCCGCTTCCACCCGTGGCCAGGCCGCCAGATAGCGGGCCAGAACCGGCATCACCTGGCTGCGACCATACGCATCCGGTACGCTCATGCGTAGCAAGCCCTGTGGCTCATTCCCGCGTGAGGACATGGCCTGAATGGCCTCTTCCAGCTCGGCAATTGTCGCAGTGCAGCGTTGACAGAGCGTGCGCCCTTCATCGGTCAGGGTGATCACTCTGGTGGTGCGGTGAAACAGACGGGTGCCGGTACGCTCTTCAAGGCGGCCAATGGCTTTTGCCACTGCCGATCTTGTCAGTCCCAGCTTGCGGGCTGCCAGTGCAAAATTACCGGCCTCAGCGGCGGCAATAAAAATCTTCAGTACGTTCAGATCGTTCATGCTGTTCCTGCGGGCAGCAGGCGGGACAAAATGGCGAGCCTGCTTCGTCAATAGATCTGAACTGAGTGTATTGGGATAATCAGAATTAGCAATTTTTTCGCGGTCACGGCGCGCAGTCTACCAGAACCATGATGACATGGCGCAGCAGTAAATAATTGTAATTGATAACAATATCAGTTCGAGTGGTTTGATCAGTGGCATAATCGTGGCTGACGGTTTTGGTTAAGTATTCATTACATCGGTCTGATTTCGGGAAACTTTAGTAAAAGGTTGAATGCCGGATTTACCGGCCGGTAAACAGACCGGATTGTGCTATTTTTCCCCCGGCAGACTGGATTAAGGAGAGTGATGTGTAAAGGCTGGCCCGCTCCGACTACGATCTTTATCCGGCCGGGTTGCAGGAAGAGATTGATGCGCTGAACGAGGAGATCGACCCGCAGCCGAACAATGGCGTGTATCGCGCCGGGTTTGCCACCACTCAGTCGAGCTATCCGCAGCTGAACAGCTACACATTAAGAATGCTGGACGTGCCGTGCGTGAAACGGTGAGTATCGATCATATCAGGCAGGGCTACTACTCCATTAAGGCGTTGAACCCAAATGGTATTGTCCCACCCGGGCCGGATTTGAGCGAGTATGGGTTGCGGTAAGTGGTAACGCCATTGTTGGCAGATTAAAGACGATCGATAAAACCGATCAATAAACTTTAATCGATCGGTGATAACCATTATTTATTCAGGGTTGTTACGCGGTATTGTTGTCATCCCACAAACAAAAGGATACTGGGATGAGGCTCGCAGGGAAATTTTGTCAGGAATGCGGCAGGCGAAGGCGATTAATTGAGCGACTTTTTGCTGAAGATTTGGCGTTATGCGACGACTGTTTCTACCGGCTGATACAGAAACAGCGTGACCGGCGTTAACCGCTTCCAGTGTGAGAATCGTCCGCAAGCCAGCCGGGAACCTTGCCCGGTTGGGGCAAGTACGACTACAGTTCAGATTCATACCCTTTTTCCGGATTGAAGACGACAGGGAGCCGTAATTGAAAAAAGTCCTCGGCACTTTTTTACCGCTGTACACCACCACACTCCTGATGCTGCTTGGCTCCGGCCTGCTGACCACTTATGTCTCGCTGCGCCTGGCCCATGAGCAGGTAAGCGGCGGGGTGATTGGGGGGATCACCGCAGCTAACTATATTGGCCTGGTGATTGGTGGCAAGGTGGGGCATAACCTGATTGCCCGCGTGGGGCATATTCGTGCTTATGTATCCTGTGCCGGTATTATCACTGCTTCCGTTTTGGGCCACGGTATTACGGAATATCTGCCGATGTGGATCTTCCTGCGGCTGATTATCGGCCTGTGCATGATGTGCCAGTATATGGTGCTGGAAAGCTGGCTGAATGACCAGGCGGAGGTGGGGCAGCGTGGCCTGATTTTCGGCTTCTATATGGTGGCCACCTATCTTGGCCTGTCGTCCGGCCAGATCATCCTGATGACGCAGATCGGATCCGGCAGTACCAGCCTGCTGATCGTCGCGCTGTGCTTTGCGCTTTGCCTTGTGCCGATAGCGCTGACCACGCGAACCAATGCGCATCCGATGACGCCCGCCCCGATGGAGCTCGGGTACTTCTTCCGTACCATCCCTAAGATTCTGGTGATCACTCTTGCAACGGGCATGGCCGTGGGGGCGTTCTACGGTATGGCACCGGTGTATACCAGCCTGCTTGGCTTCAGCACTCAGCAAACCGGCCTGTTTATGGGCATCACCATTTTCGCCGGGCTGATCTCCCAGTTTCCGCTGAGCTGGCTGTCGGACCGGGTTGACCGCCATCGCCTGCTTTTTTATACCGCGCTACTTTATGCGCTTGCCGCGCTGCCGCTAACGTTGCCTCTTCACTTTGGCTTTCTGTGGGTGGTGGTGGCCGCGTTTATCGCCAGCATGATGCAGTTCTCCCTTTATCCGCTGGTGGTGGCGATAGCCAATGACAGCGTGGTGCCGGAGCGCCGTGTCTCGCTGACCGCCTGCCTGTTGATGGCATTTGGTGTCGGAGCCTGTATTGGCCCACTGGTGACCGGGGCAATCATGCAGCCGCTGGGTGGCAATATGCTCTATGCATTTTTCTGTCTGTGTGGTGCCGGGGTTGCAGCGATGAGCGGATTCCGTGGCCGGACGCCGCAGGAGAGCAATGACGCTCCGGTCCCACACGTGGCGATGCCGGATAGCCTGGCCAGTTCACCACTGGCCGCTGCGCTGAACCCGACTATCACGGAAGAGGAGATCCAGGCGACCATGGTGAATACCGAAGAGGAGCAGGAAAGCCCACCGGCTGCTCCTCCGGTAAATTAATCTCAGTAATGATCAATACAGGCCGTATTTTCAACGTTGATTGAAATACGGCCCATTTCTTTTGAGGCTGAACACGGAACAGTAATAATTTCCAGATTATTTCAGTAAGGATAATCTGAAATTTGATCGTTGCCTGTGGTAGTTTATACTGCCACTCACGATTAACGATGATAAGGAAAGTCAATGAAATGTCGGTTGTCGACCCGGGGAAGGGTCATGATTGCAGTTCTGGTGGGATGCATGGCCTTCTGGGCGCTCATTCTGCTCTGGGGGTTTGGCTGATGGTTGACTCCCCTGGCAAGACGGATAAAAACAGAGGCCATGAAAAGAAGGATCGCTTCGAAAGGTGGCAAATTACTGAAGAACAAAGACGATTTATCGGGTATTTACTGCCTGAGAAAAAAATAAAACCGCCTGAAGCGGAAGAATAAGACTACAGCACAGAAAAAATCTTACCCTTGTACCCCATTGCTGCACCTTCATGCCACCTGCTCCTGCCATGTTATCAATCAGCGCTGAGTCTGAGCTGTCATCTTCTTTCCACGAATCTGTCATCTCGCTGTGCCAGATTAAACTGACCCGTGTTGATTGCCGGTTTCCTGCCCGGTGAGCGGCACGCATCCAGACATCCGACATGGAGGCCAACATGCCCGTGATTGAACTGCACCAGCCAAAGCTTGCCGAAACCTTTATTGATGACAGCGTGACGCTGCGGGAAGCCGAAGTGGGGCGCTGCTGTGAAATCCTGGCGCACAGCCATATGGAATACGCCACGCTGGGGGACTACTCCTATCTTGGGCCTTACTGCACCGTAGCCGATTCGGAAATCGGCAAGTTTACGGCTATCGCCTCAAACGTGCGGCTGGGCGCGCCGAACCATCCCGTTGACCGCCCATCACAGCACCGCTTCACCTACTGCGCGGAGTATTACAGTTCGACTGCGGAGCGTGACCGGGAATTTTTTGCCGCCCGCCGCGCCGATCGTGTTGTGATTGGTCATGATGTCTGGATTGGACACGGGGTGACCGTTTTGCCCGGTGTGACAGTAGGTGATGGTGCGGTGCTGGCGGCTGGTGCGGTAGTGACCAAAGACGTGGCACCGTACACCATTGTGGGTGGTGTCCCGGCACGGGTGATCAAAGAGCGGTTCGTGCGTGAGATTGCTGAGCGCATGGTGCGGATCGCCTGGTGGCACTGGCCAATGAACGAGATCATGGCAGCATCTTGCTGACTTCAAATCAACGGATATGCGGGCCTTCTGCGAGCGCTGGGATCCGCAAACCCGCTGCCCTGCGAAATAAACCTTCTTCGCGTCGACTCTTTAAGGCCTGGCTTTTGAGAAGCTTGCAAAAAACGACGTGGCTGATTACGCTAGCGCTTCAAGGTGATGGTGCTCCACCTTTCCCAACCGCCCTGCCCGTAAGGGGCTGATGACGCCTGATACTGCCATCTTTTTATTAAGAAGAGGGTTGTGTATCAGGCGTTCCGGAACCTGCCCGATCATCAATCCTCGTAAAAATCTTTGAGGACATAATGCTTAAACCGTTACTCGCCGTCATTATTGGTGGCTCTGCTGGCTGTGTGATCCGCTGGCTGCTGGCCGTCCGGCTGAACTCGCTGTTTCCTAATCTACCGCCTGGTACGCTGGTGGTGAACCTGGTTGGCGGCTTTATTATTGGCGCGGCAATGGCATGGTTCCTGCGCAATCCCCAACTCGATCCTGCCTGGAAATTGCTGATCACCACTGGCCTGTGTGGCGGGATGACGACTTTTTCCACTTTCTCGCTGGAAATTGTCACTCTGATGCAGGCAGGCAATTATCTCTGGGCGATGATCTCGGTGATGACCCACGTGCTGGGTTCGCTGCTGATGACCTTTGCCGGTTTCTGGCTGGTTACTCTGCTGGTGGGCTGAATACTGCCTGCTGACTCAGATCCCACAAGCGGGGAACATTGCGTCAGCAGGACTTCAGGCGATTTTTTCTTCAGCGTCCAGTGCCAGCGCACTGGCGCTGGCTGCATCAAACAACGACAAGCTTTCAATCTGATCCAGCATAATCACCTTGCGAAAAGCCATCGCTGATTTCGGCTCAGAGTTCAGCGTGATGTTGTGTTCTGCGTACCATTTCGCATAGTTATGTTCGATGGACAGGTTCAGGGTCTTGCCGTCACGGTAGCCGCTGAGCATCGGGATCAGCACCAGATTGGACGTTGACGTATTTTCATAAGACGCGGTGTGGATCATACCAATGTAGATGCGCCGCGATTTCAACGTCACCCATGCCAGTTCGCCTTCGTCCATACACTGGAACAGCAAGCCCTCCACGCCGTTCGCGCGGGAAAGTTTTTTGTACAACTTCTTGCGATTACTACTGTTCAGCCGTGCACTACCCGACCAGTTGGAGCGGTAGATGCAAAATACCACGGCGAAGGAGAGCATGATCACCACCGGAGCCTGTATCCCCAGAAAGCTCCAGGTCATAAATTCCATCTGCCAGTGATGATACAGGCCACCATCAACCTGCGGCAGGGCATTCATTAACGCAGAAAAGCCTAACAGCAGCAGCCAGATCAGCCCGGTCGCAATCAAGCCCTGCAGAACGAAGATGCAGCCGTAGAGCGCCACCAGAAAGTAGACGTCCCAGCCAAAAGAGCGTTTGATTTTGAAGCGGGTGGTCAGGTCACGGCTGGTGTACCAGTAACCGCAGACCATCAGAACCATAAATATTGCCGTTCCCATCTCAGGCTCTTTTCAGCGCATTGACGTGACGGGAAAAGTCTTCATGCACTTCGTTGCTGGAAATGTTTACGGCGGCGCTGCCATCCTCATCGATGATGATACGCTCTCCCTCTTCAATCGACTCTTCGACGTCACTTTGGCTCATTACCTGCAACAGTGATTCCGGACTGGAAAACAGCGCGAACAGAAATTTGAACATAGACTTTCCTTCTGAATAGCAAACGGTAAGCCTGGCAGCCTTTGGCCGATCGCTCTATAAGATGATGATTAAAGAAAGGGTGCCGTCCCTGGCACGCGGTGATCTCAGCTGCTGGTTTGCGGCGCCGGATCGTCCTGCAGGTGTTTTTTGAAGTGTTTTTCAATCTGCTCGAGCGTTTTGCCCTGGGTTTCCGGAGCAAAAATCACCGCGAAAATCCCACCTGCAACGCCAATCGCGGCGAACGCGAAGAAGGTCATCGTCAGGCCAAAGGTTTCCAGCAGGATCGGAAACATAAAGGCAATTGAGAAGTTAGTCATCTGCATGGCAAAGACCGAAATGCCGTTGGCCATGCCGCGAATGCGCATCGGGAACATTTCCGACAGCAGCAGCCAGGTGACCGGCGACAGCGCGCCCTGCTGGAAGCACAGGAACACCAGCATGCCTGCCAGCACCAGATAGCTGCGCAATACGTCGGGATGGCCGTTAACGGTCTCCGGCATCAGCCACGTCAGCAGGCCGATAGTCAGCAGCGTACAGGTACAGCCAATCTGTCCGACCAGCAGCAGCGGACGGCGGCCGAAGCGGCTGAGCAGCATGATGCCGACAAAGGTCATGATCACCGAGATCACCCCGTTGGCAATGGTCGCCAGCAGCGAGGCGTTGGTACCCAGCCCGGTAGCCTGCAGCATGGTTGGCGCGTAAAACATGATGGTGTTCACGCCAGAAAGCTGCTGCAGCATGGCGATACCGATGCCCAGCGCCACCAGACGCTTCATCCAGACCGAGATAGTTTTTTGACGGCGGGCGTTCTTCTGGCTTTTTGAGTCCATCGATTGACGGATCTCGCCCATTTCACGCTCGACTATCCGTGAGTGGCGGGTACGCTCCAGCACGTCACGCGCTTCACGGTAGCGGCCATGCATGGCGTACCAGCGCGGTGTATCCGGCAGGAACAGCATTCCTACCCATAAAATCACCGCAGGCACACAGGCGACGCCCAGCATCCAGCGCCAGGTGGTTTCACCGCCCCAGATTTCGTTAATCGCTGCGTTACTGGTGTAAGCAATCAACTGGCCGGAAACGATCATCAATTCCTGCAGCGTGACAAACTGCCAGCGGCGGTTGGCGGGAACGATTTCGGCAATGTAGATTGGCACGATCGCAGCTGCGCCACCCACGGCCAGGCCGAGGATAAAGCGGAAGAGGATCATAATAACCACGTTGGGTGCCATAGCGCAGCCCAGCGAGCCGATCATAAAGATTACCGCCATGACCAGGATGATTTTTTTGCGGCCAAAGCGGTCAGCCACGCGCCCGGCAAAGATGGCTCCGATGGCGGAACCGAGGATCAGGAAGCTGGTCACCATGCCGGTGGTCAGCGAAGTCAGATGCAAATCATGCTTCATGAAAAGCAAAGCACCGGCAATCACTCCGGTGTCATAGCCAAACAGTAATCCCCCAAGTGTGGCAATAAACGCAATTACTTTTACCAGCGGTTCGGTCGACTGCGGCGAGCTTGCCGCGGTGCCGGATTGCCCGCTGTTCGATGTATCAGTCACAAGTTACTCCCTGCTATTTAATTATTGTGGTTGTGGTGTGATGCAAGTCACACTAGTAATAAATTTACTCTACGCTGGTCATTTTGGTAGGAAAACGACGAAATTAAATTTCAGGGAGAGGAGAAATGGAGGAGCTGAGGGGAAATAACTGCCGGAGAGATCCCGGCAGTGAATCGGTTATCTTTGCGCATTTTGCCGAACGCTGTACTCGCTCAGCCAGCCAAGGTACTGCTCCATCACCAGCACCGAATTTTCGTCGGGCTGGGTAGTGCGGATATACAACTGCGCGGACAGGCGAGTGTTATCCTGGATGTAAATTTCGTACTTTTTGTTCCATGCTGGTGTGTCGGGACGTTCACGTAACACAACGTCATTGAAGCGCAGGTGCTGCCAGCGCATCAGCCGCTCATAAAAATGTGCTTTATCCATGACGGATTAACCTCTCCGTTTTTTTAGTGATTTTGAGTTTTTTAAAGTTTACCTGCGCCACTGCTGTGGGACGCTGGCTTAGTAAATCTAGCTGAAAACAGGGGCTTCGCCAGCCGGTCGACTTTTTTCAGAAAAATCTTCACGGACTTTTACTGATATGCTGTTTAACAAGCTGAAAGTAATGAGTTATTTTTCGTAAGCATTAAAAAAGTCGGAATGCGTTTTACGCTATAAATTGTTTACTCATTACCGGGCATGATGGTAATTTCAGTGACAAACATTAAGGGGCGGAATATGAAGCAGTTAGTGATTGATATTTTAATGAAATTGGCAAAAATGGATGTGGATGCTAAAGAGCTGACGGCGCAAGTTGAAGCACAGTCTTTGCTGCTGGCAGCGCTGTTGCTCACCGCCGGAAAAGAGGGGCCGAATAATATTTCTGAGAACATCCAGAATGCAATCGTGGCCGCTTCCAGCAATGGTCAGACTTTCCTGCAGTCCGACATCGATCTGTTGCTGACTCACGTTAATCGTCTGCTGGCGGTCACCCGTTACGTTGATGAGAAGGCCGGTTCAGATGCGGAAGAGCAGCATTAATCAGAGGTCATAAACCGCTACTGGCTGTTGCCGGATAATGAAAAGTCATTTCCCATCGCTGAGCTATCAGGAGAACCCGATGTCCAGTGAGTCCGAACGTCGTTTGCCGTTGCCGCCTTTCACCCATGAAACGGCGATCGAAAAGGTTCGTCTGGCCGGGAATGACTGGAACAGTCGTAATCAGCAGCAGGTGGCGCAGGCTTACACTCTGGATACGCAGTGGCGTAACCGAGCTGAGTTCGTCACCAACAGTCAGGAAGCAGAAGCTTTTCTCAGCCGTTAATGGGGAAAGAGCTGGATTACCGGCTGATTAAAGAGCTGTGGACATTTGAGGGTAACCGTATTGCGGTGCGTTATGCCTGTGAATGGCACGATGACTCCGGCAACTGGTTCCGCTCCTGTGGCAATGAGAACTGGGAGTTTGACGAGAACGGGCTGATGGCCCGGCGCTTTGCCTGCATCAACGATCTGCCGAGTCAGGAATCGGAGCGAAAATATCACTGGCCGTCTGGTCGTCGTCCGGATGACCTTCCAGGCCTGAGCGAGTTGGGGTTGTAGCCGCCCTGGCTGTTCGGAATTTTCAGCATCCGGTGCTCATTTATTCCTGTCGGTCAGTTTACCTTCGTCTGCTCACTACCCTGATTACGGTAAACCTCACCGCATATCAGCACCGCATTGGGACGCCGTTCATGGATATGATCGGCGATACGCTGGCATGCCACGCGGGTGGGAAAAATATGCTCGGACACTGGCAGAGCGTCACAGGCATCATGACCACAGGCGCTGACGAGTAACACGAAGCCAATCAACATAGCTCACTCCTTTGACGTACCAGACCAGCGTTAAGTATAGGTCAGGAGCGAGGCGGATGTAGTGGCACTGGACGGGGGCGATCTCTGGTTCAGTGTGCCGGCAGGATTACTGCTGCAGCAGATGCTGGTCCGGCTAAACGTACAGTGACAGCGAACAGAAAAAGCAGCCCAGGGCTGCTTTTATATTGCCACTGCTTTCACTCTGAGGGTTCGTCTGGTCGGTGAAATAAATCAGTGAGCCATGGTAGAGGTGGTGATAGTGGTGGTGCCGGTGGTGGTTGAACCATCGCTGCCGTCGCCACCGCCACCGCCCATGGTGGCGAGAGCAATACCCAGTACAGCGGCCACTGCGCCTACACCCACGGCATTTGAGTTGCCGTCAGACATGGCTGTCGCGGCACTGCCTGCGGCTTCACCGGTGGTTGCTGCGGCATAAACGCTGCTGCTGCCGGTGACCATTAATAACAGAAAGATCGCGGTGATTTTTTTCATTTTTATTTACCCTCTGAGCCTGTGTGTTGTAACAATAGCCAGAGGATAATTTTAAATTTCAGGCTTGGAAACAGGGCCAGAAAGGCATTATTACCTGGTTTCTGATAACCTGGTAACATAAACAGATCCGCTTATTTCCTGACCCAATAATACTCCTTTTCCGTATCTGAATTGACTGGCTACAGCCAGGCAGCAGCAGAGGGACAGACACTTCGCTCAGACACAGAATTACCTTAGCGGGTCAGCTGTGGGGGTTGGAAGGATACTGACTGATGTCTGGCTGCAAATAAGTACCATTGGTTAGTAAAATGTTGCGTCATTTTTAAGAATAAACACTTGAGCTATTTTTTATCATGTTTAGTAACGTGCGGAGCTTTTTGAAGCAAAGTGGAGTGTGTGGCGATATTGTCAGCTGTTGCGGAATATGAATGAGATTAAAACCAGGATTGCGATCCGATGCGATTAATCTTAGTTTTCACTCTGTAGAGCAGGTTTTAAGAACTCATTAAGTTTCTTGTGGCCTACTGGGAGGATTCAATTTTGCCAGAGGCTACCCTATGTTGTTATCTGCATTTTCCTATATCAAAGATAAAACCGGTTATTTGCAGGAATTCCTCTCCGATCCGCGTAAAACGGGCACCATTGCGCCGTCCTCTCTGTCGCTGTGTAAGACCATGTCTGACGCGGTGGACTGGAACCGCTGCGAACGCATCGCTGAGCTGGGTGCCGGTGACGGTGTGCTGACCCGCTATCTGCTCACCCGCATGAGGTCGGATGCAGCGCTGCTGGCTTTTGAGACCAATCCCCGCTTTCATCCCAAGCTGGCAGCAATCGACGATTCGCGCCTGCGGGTGACGGGGGCCTCGGCTGAGACGCTGAGTGGTGAATATGACGCGATTTTCTCCGGCCTGCCGTTGCTGTCGCTGCCGCAGCCGGTCAGGCACGGCATTCTTGAGCGGGCAGCCTCCCTGCTCAGCCCTGAAGGGGTGTTTGTGCAGTTCCAGTACACTTCGCTGTCCGAGCCTCTTCTCTCCGGCTACTTCGCCTGGAACCGTACCCGAGTGCTGCGTAATCTGCCACCGGCCTGGGTCTACAGCTGTCACTCTCTCGATAATCTTCCTCACGCACGCACAGGCACAGCAATATGACCGCAGGATGACTTTGAGATGGCAATCTCCGCAAGGTCTGCCAGGCTTACTGTTTACCCACAACAGGAGGAGAGAATGAGCACTGACACTGAGTTACCGATCTCTAATGAGGACGAAGTTTGTAACATCATTGGCAAAGCGGTGGTTGACCTGAGTATCACGGGACAGCCTGTTAATAAGGCCACGCTGGCGCTCAAACTGTTAGCGATGGCAGATCAGGACCACGATGAAGAGAGAATTCTGCTTTACTGGATTGCCCGGAAAGCAATCAATCAGCCACACAGGTTTGCCTCTGCAGCTTACTGAAGGCACGTGGCAACCCGGCACACTGCCGGAAGAACGGCCGCTCATCTCATGAGTGGCCGTTTCTGTTTCTGCTCAGGTAATCCGGCGTACCCAGGGAATATGGCGCAGCAGCCAGACGATCAGCGCAGAGATGATAAAGCAGGCCAGCGATACCAGCGGGATGGTCAGCGTTGAGTAGTACCCTTCGAAATTGATGCTCAGTACCCGCAGCAGCGTTTCCAGCACAATGATATGGACAAAGAAGATCCCGAGGCTCAGCCGTGACATCGCGCGGATAATATTGAATGCCCGTTTGCTGTAGGTGAACCCGGCATTCAGCAGCATAAAGAACAAGGCCAGCGAAACCACGACCAGTGTAGGTGCAGAATAAAACAGGAATACTTTGCTGGGTGAGAAGGTGCTGATGGACAGGGAGTAGGTCATCACCGCGGTTAATACCGCAGAAAGCACAAAGATAATCGCCGCAATAGTTGTTTTCGGGTTAATTTTAAAACGCCTGGCCACGCCGCCGATTATGTAGAAACCAGACAGATAAACCACCATATCAATATTGCTCGGGGCGGGAATGGCATGGCCTTCCAGCAGGTTTACCTTAACGTTATCGAACAGCATATAAACTGAAGCAAGAACAAACCAGACGGTGACGGTATAATTGACCCTTTGCTGGCTGCCGTTCTGAATGAATGTATTCAGCAGGGGAGTTACCAGGTACAGCAGGATCAGAGTATAGATAAACCACAAATGCGGATAGGCAGGGCTGCTTAGCAGTTCAAGAATACTGACTGGTGCTCTGCTGGCGTTGACCTGCTCATTATAAACCAGATAAATAACCGACCAGGCGATCAGCGGGATCACCAAGTTCAGCACCCGTTTTTTTAACGTGCTCAGCAGCGATTCATTTTTATTTAACGACGAGTAACCTGCAATCAGCAGAAACAGGGGAAAAGCGGTGCGCCCAAGCACTTCGTACATGACCGAAACCGACCATGCCAGATGAAAATAGCTGAAGGGAATCGCTGCGGTATGCAGCAGAATCACCAGAAATGTCGCCACCACGGTCAGCAGCTTTAGATTGATCGTTTTCAACGCCTGAGTCCTTGTCACTAATCACGCTCTGACGTGGCCAGTCAGAATATCGCCAGTGGGCTAAAGGTACCATATTTCCGCCGTCCTGACGTGTTTGCAGACAAGAAAAAGCGCTGATAAAGGTGTTCAGGTGCGGGAGGCGGAAGCGTCCAGCGTCACGCTGGCCGGGCAGATCTCATCTGGTTTCACCAGCCGGTATTCTGCTTTTCCCTGATGGACATACAGACAGGCACGACCCGCTGACCCACCATCCTGTTCTTCAGAAAGCGATACGGTGATTTTTTCGGCCTGTGCCTGCAGGCTGATAAAAATCGCTGCGGCAATCAGAGTATTCACTACGCTCAATCCATTCATATCAACACTGCCAGAAGTTAAGAGGGGGGAGGAAATCTGGCTCTCCTTTTCATCGGCAATGCCAGTCAGTCATGATGACGGTAGCGTCAGGTTGAGGCAGCCTGCAAGCGTCCAGCAGCAATATCGGACGAAGCCTGGGGATATACCAGAGGAATGTTCTTAATTAGAATGGCCTTAATTAATCAGCGTTAATCATAAGCTGATTTCATTGCGTTCTGCCTTACAGCAGGAAGTGATGTTGCCCGATAGCTGAGTGTAGGGAGGATTTTTAGTGCCGGTTAATGAGTAGAGTTTAAGAGGGTGTCGGTTCGTTTGATTTAAGAGAAGGTTCCGGGGAAAAAGCGGTTTAGCCACTGCAGAACCCGATAGGTTCTGCGGCGTTCTGTCAGGTGATCAGATCGTCTTCAGTCTGGTGAACTACCATCTCCAGCACGGAACGATGCACATCCAGAGAAACAACATCGCTGGTGCCTTCCATACGCTGCAGCAGTCGGGCAATAAGAGCTTTATTGGTAACGGGCATTCCACTCTGCAGGATTTCCACCACCACGGAACCGAGAATTTCCACTTCGGTATGGGCTTCCTGAATTTCGGCTTTGAAATAGCGGGTCAGTTCATAGCTGATCTGGGATGACTCTTGCATGTGTTTCTCCAAAAATCCGGACCGGGGCAGCGGTCTGGAGTGCAGGTAAGCAGTTTATTCCCGGGCGCACTGGCCCGATGTTTATAATTTTGCAGCGAAAAAAATTGCCTCGGGAAGTGGGAAACCCAGCAACACTTCCTGAGGCCATGCAAATGCATAATTTCGTTACGTACAAAAAGGTAGACGTTTTTTGAGGGTTGTACAAGTTTATTTTAAGGCTGTACAACTTTAGGGTGGTGCATAGTTATGCATTTTTCGGGGCGGGGCGGCTTCCCTTTCCGGGCTGCTGCTGACCACAAAGGATGAGTATCTTGATACTGCTTCTGATGAAGAAACCTGGGGATAATCTAACGGGAGAAGAGGCAAACGGTGGTCGTTTAATTGAAATGCTGATGGGATGAGACATAAATTTTGGGCATGTTTTTTACGATGTGTTATTAAAAGACACCTGTCTCAATTTTTAGATGCCTTTTCAAGATTAATACATCCACTAGCCATTCAGATTTTCAAAAAATTCTGCTGCTGACGTATATTCGGCAGACAGGCATGTATTTTCTTGTGCTATTTCAGCATCGGTATTGATGGATTCAAATATCATAACTCTGCATTTTTGCTTAATGGTTGTATTCCATGACTTTTCCAGTTTTAATATTTTTTCCTTTTGCTTCGGTAAATGTTCTATGGTTTTTTTTATTGTAATGTCAAGCAAGTGTCTGGCATTCTTGGTTTTTTCGATTGATTTTTGATTGATTTCTGCCAGTTGACTCATTTCAGGTTCAGTAAAAGCAGCATTGACATTAAAAGAAAAAATGGAGATAAATAAAGCAGTGTTAATTATTTTCATAGAACTCAACCCTTCTTTTAAATCTGTCATAAGGAACAGTAAATCAGATTGAACGGTCTGCAACTACTTTTCCAAACCCAGTTACATCACCGGCATAAGCCAGTCGTTGTATGTAAGATCTTGTTACCAAACTGTAATCTCCGCGATATCGTAAATCAATGAGGACTTCTTTTATTTTTTGCGGGATATTATCCCACGCTAACTCTGGTGATGTTTTTGGGTCTGGGTGATATTTTTCTATAGTGAACTTGTCTTTGCATATCCTCTCAGCATCTTTTTTCATTTTTTTATAGGTATCTAAAAACAGATTTAGTTGCTGTTGCTCAGTAATCTCCTCAATTCTGTCTCTGTTTTTTAATACAAAGTTATAAGCTGAACAACCTTTCAGCCTTGCGCCGGAAGCTATTGCCTCTGCTTTATCATTTTCTATGCCGACGTTTTTCAGGGCCATCAGCACACTTATCTTTGACTTGTCTCCGAGATCGAAACCTCTGCCAATTGTTACACCAGAGTTGTTTTTACCACATGATGATGCATTGCCGGGCCAGTGTAGTTTCTTTGAATAATCCGTGCTGGATTTTAAATTATTCCCTTCTGCCCTGAACGTCAGTAAGCCCTCTTTAGGTTCTAACATAATCGCTCCTTGTCCCTGTTATCTGTCGCCATTTACTGGCTCATAACACACTCACCACCTTGCTAACCGTCTTTACTGATTGCGGACAAACTTACATAGCTCTGTTCTGCATGACGGTCATTGTAACAATCAGATGCCTGCAAGGTTATGCTGCCAGAGACAAATCATACCCCCTCAATAAAGCCTGTAAATGCTGAAAGTCGGATCGAATAAAATTGAGAGTTTTGCCCGATATTGACTGTTGTGAAGATATTTCCTTGACCTTAACCCAACTGGAAGGTGCAGGATGAAAACCGATCTTCTTCACTCACTGACAAGGACAGCCAGTATGAACAAGTTATTTTGCAGCATGATCGCCACCCTGGTCCTGTCCGCTTCCGCCCAGGCGGCAGACAAAATGTCTATGCCAATGGATGGCGGGCAGGCAACCACTCCGGCGCAGCAGAGCTACCAGGCAGGAATGGATAAAATGCATCAGCAGATGATGGCGGGGATGAAAGAGTCCGATCCGGATAAAGCCTTTGCGGAAGGGATGACGGCGCATCATCAGGGGGCCATTGAGATGGCGAAAACCGAGTTGCAATACGGCAAGGATCCGGAAATGCGGGCGCTGGCTGAGGCGATCATCAAAGCGCAGCAGCCGGAAATCGACCAGATGCAGAGCTGGCTGAAACAGCAGAAAAAATAGCGTTGAAAATCGGAAAGGGGGCGCGGAATAATTTCACCCGCAGCACGGAAAGTTGTTAAAATTACCGTTTACTCCTTTTCACGGAAGCCGCTATGACATCTGAAATTTCCCATCCGGCCAGCAGCCCAAAACAGGCTGCGTTGCAGCTGGTGATTGAGCTGGTTCGCGCAGGCAAACTCAGCCCGATGCAGGGTGATGCCTCGAATATGATCTCCATTTATGAGCAGTTCAAAGCGCACTTTGAAGCTGACAAAAACAAGCATTCGTCGGATTCTGCGATTTCCTGACGTGTTACGGGCGGTATTGCCGCCCGTGACGTCTTCTTATTTACTGACCACATCGTAATAAAGCATGCTGGTGCCAATGCCCTGCTGCGCACCCTTGATGTTACTGCGTAATCCCACCAGTTTTTGTCCCTGAAGCGTCACCACATAAGGTGAGTTTTGCTGTATCTCCGTCTGCAACTGCTGGTAGAGCGCATTACGCTTCGTTACGTTGCTCTCAGCCGCCGCCGCGTGGGTTTCAGCACTGAGTTTGGGGATCGTCCAGCCTACGCGCCAGGCGAGAGTTTTCGGGCCTCCCGGAACGTTATACGCAAAGGTACTGGCGTTGGTATTTGGATCGACATAGTCCGCTCCCCAGTAGATAAAGATCGACTGGAAGTCCCGTCCGCGCATTTTTCCCCACAGCTCGGCTTCCGGTACCGGTTGAATAGTAATGTTGATCCCGGCTTTGGCGAAGCTGGCCTGCAGCGCCTGAGCCACGTCGGTATAGGGTGGCTGATTGACGATGGTCAGGGTGAAGCTGGTGCCGGGTTTGATCCTTCCCTGCTGCAGGATCTGCTTCGCTTTATCCGGATCGTAGTGGAAGGGGTGATTCTCCAGCGCGCCGTCAAAGCCCTGCGGCAGAAATGCCTGATGCACCTGATACTGTCCCTTCAGCAACTGCTGCGAAATGCTGTTGTAGTCAACCAGCCAGCGCGCTGCCTGCCATAGCGCCGGGTTGCCAAGTGCGCTCTGCTGCTTATTCCCGGTGTTGAAGCCCAGATAGTAAATCAGGCTGGAAGGGAAACTCTCCACTTTGACGCCGGACTGTTTTTTCAGCGCGTCAAACTGATCGGCTCCCAGCTCATAAGCCACATCCGCATCGCCCTGCTGCAGCAACAATCGGCGGGAACCGGGATCGGCCACGCCTTTCAGAATAATGCGCTTCAGCTTTGGCTGTGGCGCAGCGTGCGGATTCTCTTCCAGCACCAGTGCCTGCTGTGGCACGAAATTGCGGATGGTGTAAGCAGCGCTGCCTGCCGAATGGGTGCGCAACCAGCCGTTGCCAAAATCGCCATTGCTGGCGTGCTGTTGGACCAGCTTGCTGTCGACAACCGAGGCAACTGGCGCGGTCAGTAATCTCAGCGCCAGATCCCGGCCAATTGCCGCAGGCCAGCGTATTTCCACCTGGTTCTCGCTGCGACGAATCAGCTGCCTGTCAATATTTTCCGGCGTCCAGCCGAACTCTCCGAGGATAAACGCCGGGGTTTTGTTCAACTTCACCACGCGGCTGAGGGAATAAATCACATCATCGGCGGTCACCGGATTGCCCCCGGCGAAAGTGGTGCCAGGCTTGAGGGTAAACAGCAGGCTCCGTTCGCTGCTGCCGGGTTGCCAGGTGCTGGCCAGATCGGGAACCAGCTTGCGGGGATCATCCCGGCCAGAAGCGACAAGTCCCTGATACAGGTTAATCAGGCTGCTGGTGCTGACCGTTTCAAAACTTTCCGCCGGATCGAAACTGATGATGCCGTCCAGAGGAATAGCAACAATCAGCGTATCCGCTGGCGTGGCGGCGTGGGCCTGGCTGGTAGTGGCCAGCAGGCAGGCAAGGGCAAGGGGGGCAATCTTTCGCATTGGCATGTCCTGAAGAGGAGGAATATCAGGACTATAGGCACAAAACACCGTTGCAGAAATGCCAATTCCGGCAACGGTTAGCTGATTAAGACATTAGCCAGATCAACAGGTTATGGCTGATGGCAATCGATCATAAGCGGCAACTTTCAGACGACGATATAGCCGCGATCCATCTTCACCGCGCGGTCGCACATATGGTCGATCACGTCAGGATCGTGGCTGACCAGCACCATCGTCAGGTTATCCTGCTGTTTCAGGGTGTTCAGCAGGTTGAGGATCTCCGCCTGTACCGACATATCCAGCGCAGAAGTGGGCTCATCCAGCAGCAGGATTTTTGGCTCCAGCAGCAGTGCGCGGACGATAGCCACGCGCTGTCGCTGACCCCCTGAAAGCTGGTGTGGGTAACGATCTGCCAGCACCGGATCCAGCCCGACATGACGGAAGCCACTGTCGATACGATCGTTAATATCCTGTACTTTCAGCAGCTTCAGCGGCTCCGCCAGAGTGCGGCGCAGGCGGTGACGCGGATGCAGCGAAGCATAGGGATCCTGAAACACCATCTGCACGTCACGTCGCAGCTGCCCGGTAAAATCCTTACCCGGTAACACGCTATGCCCGGCCAGCGTCATGCTGCCACGCCAGTTCGGGTTCAGACCGGCCATCACCCACAGCAGCGACGATTTACCGCAGCCGGAGGGGCCGACCAGCCCAAAGCACTCCCCGCTCGCCACGTTCAGCGACACATCATGTACCACGGTGCGCTGCTCATAGCCCTGACGGTGCGAAACGCTCAGCGTTTGCAGTTCAATCATGTTCACGGTGTGCCTCCAGCGCGGCGCGATCCAGTACCGGCAGCGGTTTCCCCTGCGTTGCCTTGCCCGGACGGCAGGACCACAGGGTTCTGGTATAAGGATGGGTGGCCCGCGGCAGGTCGGCGGCAGGCAGTGTGTCCAGGATCTCGCCCTGATACATCACCATCACCCGTTCGCAGTGTTCTGAAACCTGCTGCAAATCGTGGCTGATCAGCAGCAGCCCCATATTGCGTTGTTCAACCAGACGGCGGATCAGCGCCAGTACCTGATCGCGCATGACATGATCCAGCGCGGAAGTGGGTTCATCGGCGATCAAAAACTGCGGATCGGCAATCAGCGCAATGGCCAGCATCACACGTTGTCCCATCCCGCCGGAAAGCTGATGCGGATAGCGCTGCATCAACTGAGCGGGCTGGGGCAGGCCAACGGCATCCAGCATCTCGCAGACTTTCTCTTTGATCTCTGCCCGGCTCAGCCTGGCGTGCAGCTTCAGCGGCTCGGCCACCTGCCAGCCGATAGTGCGCATTGGGTTAAGGGCATATTTTGGATCCTGCATCACCATCGCCAGCTTGCTGCCGCGCAGCTTATTCCAGCTGCGCTCATTGAGAGTCAGCGCATTTTCACCGGCAACGCTCAGCGTGTCTGCCTGCAGGTCAAGCGAAGGTGACAGCAGTCCCATCAGGCTACGGGCGGTCAGGGATTTGCCGGAGCCAGATTCGCCGACCAGCGCCACGCGTTCACGCCCCAGCGAGAAGCTGATACTTTTGACCAGTTCTGCGCCCGTCGCACTGGCGATGGAGAGGTTTTTTGCCACGATCTGTGGGGAAATATCAGTTGGCATTTCGGGTATCCATTCGGTCACGCAGGCCGTCGCCCGTCAGATTAAAGGCCAGGCTGGCAAACAGGATCGCGCCACCCGGTGCGGCGGCCACCCACCACTGGTCGAAGATCACCTTGCTGCCTTCTGCCACCATCGAGCCCCACTCTGCGGTAGGAGGCTGTACACCCATCCCGAGGAAACCAAGCCCGGCAGCGGAGAGAATTATCCCGCCCAGACTCAGCGCCGCACGTACCACCGCACCTGGCATACAGAGCGGCAGAATGTGGCCGAACATCAGGCGCAGGCCGTTGATGCCCTGCATCCGCGCTGCGGCAAGATAGTCACTGCGGCGTAGCGCCAGCGTCTCGGCCCGCGCCTGGCGGGCAAACGGCGGCCAACTGGTTAGCGCCAGTGCCAGCGCGCCGTTCATCAGGCCCGGCCCCAGCATCGCTACCAGCGCCAGTGCAATCACCAGGTTAGGCAAGGACAGGAAAATATCGGTAATGCGCATCAGTACACGCTCGCTCCAGCCGCCGAGATAGCCCGCGCAGATGCCCACCAGCATACCGACCGGAATGGTCAGCACCAGGATCAGCGAGACCAGCAGCAGTGTCGGGCGCGCACCGTAGATCACTCTGGAGAGCAGGTCGCGGCCAAAGCCGTCGGTACCGAACCAGTGTGCAGCCGAAGGCGGCAGCAGGCGGGCTGACATCGTCTGGGCATTAGGATCGAAAGGGGCCAACAGCGGAGCCAGCAGGGCCGCGAGGATCAGGATCGCCACCAGCGTACCGCCAATCGCCAGCGACGTCATACGGGATCGGCGGTGGCGTGGCTTCGCGAGTTCAATATCAGTTAAATTTTGCGTCATCGGGTTCTCGGGTCGGTGAGATAAGTTAACGCATCCGCCAGCGCATTCAGGGTGATAAAGCAGCCGCCAATCAGCAGTGTAGAACCGAGGATCGCCGGAGTATCTGAAGCGAACAGCGCGGTAGTCATATATCGTCCAACGCCCGGCCAGGCAAACACCGTTTCGGTCAGCACCGAGCCTTCCAGCAGCGTGGCATAGGAGAGAGCCAGCACGGTAATCAGCGTGCCACGGACATTAGGAAAAACGTGCTGCAGCAGAATACGCCCCCGGCTGGTACCTTTCGCACGAGCCAGCGTCACATACTCTTTGCTGCTCTCTTCCAGCAGCGCGGCGCGCAGCAGACGGGTGATCCCGGCCATTGCCAGCAGTCCCAGCACCACCACCGGCAGCCACAGGTGGGCAATGGCGTTGCGGAACATCTCCGGGTCGCCGGAGAGCCAGCTGTCGATCAGCACCAGTCCAGTTTTCGGTTCCAGCGTGTAGACCCAGATATCGTCCAGCCGTCCCGGCCCGGCGGACCAGTGCAGCACGGCATAAAACAGCAGCAACCCCAGCAACCCCAGCCAGAAAACCGGCACCGAGTAGCCGAGCAGTGAAATCAGGCGGGCGAGATTATCCAGCACGCTGCCCGGTTTCCATGCCGCCAATAGCGCCAGCAGGACGCCAAAGACCGCACCGAAAATCATCGCACAGGTCGCCAGCTCAATCGTTGCCGGGAAGGTCCGCAGCAGATCGGTTGCAACCGGCTGATTGGTCAGACGGGAAATGCCCAGCTCGCCGTGGGTGAGATGGGCCAGATAGTGCCAGAACTGCATCAGCAGCGGCTGGTCCAGCCCCAGTTCGCGGCGTGCCTGAGCATAGGTTGATTCGCTGGCGTGATCGCCGACAATCTGCAACACCGGATCAACCGGGGAGAGGTGGGAAAGCATAAACGTGAATGCCAGCAACCCCAGCAGCGTCACCGCCAGTGACAGCAGCCCGGTGAGCAGCCTCCCGCTTCGCAACCAGAAAAGCCGGGCGGACCCGGCTTCAGCAACAAACAGAGCCATTACTTACTGACCTGGCTGTAGTAAACCATATCCGGGTTGATCCCCTGGACGTAGCCTTTCAGGTTGGAACGCACGGCAATCAGGTTACGTGCCTGCAAACCGACCACGTACGGCGAGTTCTGCTGCACTTCACGCTGCATACTTTCATAGAGCTTGATGCGTTTTGCCTTGTCGCTCTCCGCCGTGGCGGCCAGCGTTTGCTTGCTCAGTTCCGGAATATGCCAGTTTGAACGCCATGCCAGCGTTTTGCTACCGTCTTCCGGATTGTAGGCAAAGGCTGCGGCGTTGGTGTTTGGATCGAAATAGTCCGCGCCCCAGGCATTCAGCGTTGCCTCATATTTATGCGCCTTCACCGAGGTGGAGATCTCACTGCTCAGGCCCGGGATCAGCTCAACGGTAATGCCGCCTTTGGCAAAGCTGGCCTGCAGCGCCTGTGCGATGTCGAGATAAGGCGGCTGATTGCTGACGCTCAGCTTGAAGTGGACGTCTTTCAGACCGGCTTTGCTGAGAATGGCTTTGGCTTTAGCCGGATCGAAGGTGAACGGGTTGTCATTCAGCGCGCCTAGGAAGCCCTGTGGCAGGAAGGACTGGTGCACCTGGAACTGCCCCTTCAGCAGGTCGTCGGCGATGCCGTGGTAGTCAAACAGATAGCGTGACGCTTCCCACAGCGCCGGGTTTTTCAGTACCGGGTTAGCTTCAATGTTGAACTGAATGTAATACAGCGATGCCATCGGAATGGCCATCGGCGTCACGTCTGGCTTGTTCTTCAGCGCGGCCATCTGGTCGGCACCCAGATTACGGGCGATATCCGCATCACCCTGCTCAAGCAGCAGACGACGGGCAGCCGGTTCCGGCACGTTTTTGATCAACACGTTTTTCAGTTTTGGTGCGCCGTCCGGTGAGGTTGGGTTTGCGGAGAGCAGCACCACTTCATGCGGGATATATTTGCGGATCTGGAACGGTCCGCTGCCCGCCGAATGCATTTGCAGCCATTTATTGCCAAGGTCGCCTTTCTGTTCGTTGGCTGTCGCAGTTTTCGCATCAACAATCGACGATACCGGCGCGGCCAGCAGGCTCAGCACATAGGTCGGGCTGACGTTAGCTGTCCAGCTGATCTGCACATGGGTGTCGTCGACTTTTTTCAACTGCGCATCGATATTGTCTTTGGTCCAGCCCAGCTGAGTCAGAATAAATGAAGGATCGAGATCCAGCTTCACCACGCGGCTGAGGGAGAAGATCACATCTTCAGGACGAACCGGATTGCCTGAGGCAAACTTCGCGCCGTCACGCAGGGTAAAGGTAAGGCTGCGGTTATCGCTGCCAGGCTGCCAGCTTGATGCCAGCGTGGGCTTCAGGTCGGTAGGATTTTGCGGATCGGACTGGACCAGACGCTGATAGAGGTTGGTGAACGCCTGGACCGAGGTCAGTTCAAAGCCTTCGGCCGGGTCAAAACTGCTGGCATCATCGATAGACTGGGCAATCACCAGGGTATCCGGAGGAGTGGCGGCATGGGCTGCGAAAGCACCGGCCAGCGCCACGGCAATCATTGACGGAACTACAATTTTCATGACGTTTCCTTACCTTTTAATGTGAGCGCGAGTGTAGATTACCTGCGCGCCAGATAAATAGTAGATTATCCGCTATCGTTATGCTTAACGGTTATAAAGAAAAGACATTAGTTATAAAAGCTTAACGTCGGTGAGGGATTTTTACGGTTGCAGCGTCATCCATAGCCAGGGCGCAACGCCGATAAAATTATTCAGCATATGCAGAAAGATTGGCAGCTTGAGGCCAGAAGAATTCAGCCTGGCATAACACAGCAGCAGGGAGAGGGCGATCAGCGCCAGCAGGGTTTGCAGGTGCGCATACTGAGTGTGCATCGCGGCAAAGATAATCGAGGTCAGCAGCGCACACGCCAGCCGTTGTTTTGGTGCCCATGTCAGCAGGGCCTGCATTACAAATCCGCGAAAAATAATCTCTTCAAATATCGGTGCTAAAAGCACTACCGCCAGTGCAAAAGCGATCGTCCGGGGAACGGATTGATCATCCCCCAGCTGGGAGCCGGTCCAGCTCTCCTGCTGCATATAAAAAGATTGTGAAACAATCAGCGCCAGCAGCAGCAGGCTATAGATCACTGTCTGGCGCTGTTTCAGCTGGCCTGACGGAATATTGTCATAGTGGCGGGAGTACCAGCGCCAGAGCGGCACCAGTACGGCAAACTCAACGACGCAAAGCACCGGCATCACCAGGCCATTTTCAGCTAAAGCGCCAAAAACCCGGCATGACACCAACCAGCAGAGTGATGCTGTACCACACCAGGCACATTCCCAGGCACAACAGGGTGCAGGTCACTTTATCTGACTCGTTGTTCATCAGCAGGCTCCGGGGCGGGGAAGGGCGGATGTTAACAAGCGCTGCGGGAGCTGTCGAGACGCGCGAATAACTTGACGGCTGGCCTAAATTGTTCAGCTTCCAGGCCGATAGTGCTTTAACGAGCGCGTCTGCAGGAGCAGAGGACCTGCGATTTTATCATAAAGGCTTATTACGAACCGGGAAGGTTTGTCAGCCCGTGGGATAAGGTCCGTAGTACATGAAGATTGCCCCCCTGCTTAGTCATCCGGCGCTTACCGATGGCCAGAAAACGACATTTTTTACCCGACGCCTGCTGATGTCGCTGACTTTGCTACTCAGTGGAGTAATGCTGTTCGCCATGCTGATGGTGGTGGGTATCGCCTGGCGGCAGAACGAGAACTCACTCCGGCAGGAAACTTTTTTACTACACAACGCCTGGAAGGAAAGCCGGCATAATATCCTGACCGATATCCGTGATTATGCTTTCTGGGGTGAGGCCTGGAACCACCTTCATCTGAGGGTTGATCCCGTCTGGGCTTACGATCAGCAAAACTTCGGACCGGGTTTATACAGCGAATATCATTATGAAGGCGTGTTTGTGGTTGATGGCGAAGGGCGTACCCGCTATTCGGTGATCAACGGTAAAATGTCGGATCTGCCGCTGGAAAGCTGGCTGGGCATTCATGCTGCACCGCTGATCAAGCGGGCCCGTGAGCTGGCAGTGGAGGAGAATGCCATCACGCAAAATGCCCTGATTGGTTCAACTCCGGCGATTGTTGCGGCTGCACCGATCACCACCGGAAAAGTGCCGGGGTTACAAATGATCCCGGGGCCGCCGTCGGTGATGGTGTTCATTAATCGTTTCACGCCAGAAAAGCTGAAGAAGTTCGGCATGTCGGTCGGGGTGGAGAACGCCCGTATTCCTGACAGTGCGCAGGACAGCTTTGTGCCGCCTTTCCTCAATGAGGAAGTGGCGGATAATGCACCGGTAGCTATCCGTTGGGATTCTGCCGAACCCGGGCGAAATTTGCTGATGTATCTGCTGCCGGTATTGTTCGCCGCAGCGATCATTCTTGGCTCCATGGTTCGCCGGGTGATCAATCACGCAATGCATAACGCCACGCTTTCTGACCAGCGTTTTACGCAGCTGATGCACAGTCAGCGGGAGCTGGCCGCCAGCGAGGCGCGTTTCCGTGACGTGGCGGAAACCTCATCTGACTGGATCTGGGAAACCAATGCTCATGGCATGATCACCTATCTGTCGAAGCGTTTTTGTACGGTGACCGGCTATGAGGGGCCGAAGCTGCTGGGGCGCTCGATCGATGATGTTCTGCACAATGAAACCCAGCCTGTATCCGCCTGGATTTTTCAGCAGCGCCAGGATAACCAGCGGCGAACGCTGCGCTGTCACTCTTTCTCAGCGCAGGGGGAAACCCGTATTTGCAGCCTGGTGGCTAATCCGGTGGAATTGAATGGCCAGTTGACGGGGTATCGCGGCACGGTGTCTGACATAACGCAGGAGGTGGAGGCGCAGGCCCGCATCCACTACCTGTCGCAGCATGATGCGCTGACCAGTTTGCCAAACCGGACGTATATGTGTGAGTTTTTGCGCGGCAGACTGCAGGCACAACCAACTGCTGAGCGGCCATTAGTGCTGATCAGTCTGGATCTGGACCACTTCAAACCGGTTAACGATACCTGGGGCCATGCGGCGGGAGACAGCTTGCTGACCGAGGTTGCTCACCGTTTGCGCAGCGTTCTGAAAGCGGGCGACCTGGTTTCGCGGCAGGGCGGCGATGAATTTATCCTGATTGTCGGGGATATGAGCTGCGAAGCTGAAATCAACGACTGCTGCCGGGCTTTGCTCAGCGAGATTTGCCGGCCCTTTCATCTGGGACAGCAGGAAGTCTTTATTGGGGCCAGCATGGGTATTGCGCTGGCACCGAAGGATGCGATGCAGGCAGATGAGCTGTTGCGGCTGGCCGATATCGCGCTGTACAGGTCGAAGCAAAAAGGACGCAATCGCTGGACCTGGTACAGCCCGGAGATGGCGGAGCAACTGGTACACAAGCGCGAGATGGAGCGCAACCTGCGCAAAGCTATCGGCGGCAACGAGCTGCGGTTGTTCTATCAGCCGCGCTACGACCTGAAAGAGGCACGGCTGGAAGGGGCGGAAGCGCTAATCCGTTGGGAGCATCCTGCCACCGGGATGATCATGCCGGACAGCTTTATTCCTCTGGCGGAGGAGACCGGCCAGATTATTGAAATCAGCGACTGGGTGCTGCAACGGGCCTGCACCGATGCGCTGAGCTGGCCGGAGCCAATGTATGTCTCAGTGAATATCTCGCCGGTGGAATTCCGCAGCGGCAATCTTGCAAACCGCGTGGCCAGAGCACTGACCAACAGTGGGCTGGATGCCCGGCGGCTTGAGCTGGAGATCACCGAGAATATCACCCTGGAAAATCCGCAGAATGCGCTGGAGATTATGCTGGCGCTGAAAAAATTGGGGGTCCGGTTAACGGTGGATGACTTCGGCGCGGGCCACGCTTCGCTGGGCTACCTGAAGACCTTCCCGTTCGATGGCATGAAGATGGACCGATCCTATATGAACGGTTTCCCGCATTCGGCACAGGCAACGTCGATAGTGGAGGGCATTATCGGCCTGGGCAAAGCGTTCTCGCTGACCGTCACGGCCGAAGGCATTGAAACGCATGAGCAGTTGATTGAGCTGCAGGCTATCGCCTGTCAGGAAGGACAGGGGTATTACCTCGGTCGCCCAATGCCATTGGAGCGATTCCACCTGCTGCTGAAGGGCCCGGAACTGCTTCACTCCTGAGTGTTGAATAATAATAAAGCCCGCTGATGCGGGCTGATTTTATGCCACAGAAGGCTGTTCCCTGCCTGACAATTTTGCCAGTGCGGTTATGCTTTCCGGCTCTTCACTTTCCATCATCCGCAGCAGCGCAATATTGTCATTGTTCAGGATCTGCCCGAGAGCGGTCAGAGAAGAAAACCACACGTCTGGTTCTCCCTTTTCCGGGACATACACTCCCCTGATTAGAGCCATCACGCGCTCGCGAAACATGTTCTCCGGCATAATACCAATCAGTGCTTTCATATTTATTCCCTGCGATGTGATGTCACTAAATCAGAGCGTGGTCATGATTGTTTCGATTACCAAAAAAAAAGATCCATCAGCTCTTGTGCGTTAATGAAATGATATGGAATACCTTTATCGTTCACTTTTTGATGAACATGATCCCATATTCTGGCTCTTCCCCGGCACGGTCCCCGTCGATCTGACATGACGCTTGTGCGTGTTATCCATTCTATAAATCCGTTGAGTATGATTGTCGTGGAAAGTCAGTGAGTAGAAGACTGAGCAGCAATTCTGAGTGATGGTCCATCATCGCTACCTTTGCCTTATGACCAGGCATAATTCTGTGGTTGGGTGTTTTCAGGCACCTGTGGTGAGTATATTTATCACTGACCGTATGGCCACACAAAGGAAGAGAACCTGGTGATGGGAAGGGCGTAAATTTTGTTTTGTTGGATAAGCCCGCAAAATGAGATCTTTTACTTTTACGGGCTTTCACCACGACCAGAGTCATCGAATCCGCCCGTGTTCTTAATAAGGGGCATTTTTTCTTTAACGGACTGGATCTGGTAACCTTGGGTGGAAATTGCCGAAAATGCACAGGAGAGATCATGAAAATGAAAGGAACAATAGCGGTTGCTGCGGCTCTGTTTGCCCTGGCGGGCTGCCAGTCTGCTGCAACAAAAAATAGCACCACTGCACAGGGTGATCCGGAGATGGATCGCTGTGGTGCATCGGAATATCAGCAATATGTTGGCAAACCGCTTTCATCCATCGACGGGATCCGTTTTGAGCATCCAGCCAGAGCGGTGCCTTACAACTCGGCGGTGACGATGGATTTCAACCTCAACCGCCTGAATTTTATGGGTGATGCCCAGGGTAAAATCAGCCGTGTGTATTGTGGATAAACGCCTCCGCAGCTAAGCGGGGCAGCATACCGCTCCGAACTTAAAGCGCGGGGTACACGGGTCATAGATAAAGCGTCTCGCGCCATATACGGCGCGAGTCGAGCTGCCACGGATGGCGTTGTTTGCGTCTTTATGATTGGTCCGTGTACCCCGCGCAGGCACGGTTTTTGGGTTTAGCTATACCATTTCTTCACCCACCACAGGCGCAGCTGGATCCCCCACGAGCTGCTCCATCCGGTGGTGCTCTGGATCACTTTCCCTTTTGAGATAATCATCCAGGTCGGCGTGACGCTGACGTCCCAGCGTGCTGCCATCTCCCCGCGCGGATCGTTCACCACCGGCATGGTCAGATGCTTGCCGCGCAGGTAGCGGACCACGCTGATGTCATCCCCTGAGCGCAGGGCTACAGTCAGTACGTTCACTCCGTCGTCGCTAAGATCCAGCACCGTAGGGGTCGTGTGGCGGCAGATAGCACACCAGCGGGCCCAAAAATAGACCAGCAGGGGCTTCTTCGCGCTGAGCTCCGCCAGGGTGACATCTTTGCCATCGATGGTGTGCAGTATTTGATCGGCAAAACCTTCAGGAGCCTGCGGTGCCCGAAAAAAATCGGCTACCGAAAACACCCCAATCAACAACGCGACCATCAACAGCATATCCCGCAGCACGCGGCGGTACTTAGCCACGATCGGCCTGCTCCAGTTGGGCTTTCACCAGCGCTTCCAGCTGCTCGTAAGGGACGGCACCGGAAACCAGCTGATCCCCGATCAACGTGGCTGGAGTTCCGGAGACGGCCAGATGCTGTGCCAGCTGCAGGTTTATGTTCACCGTGTCGCTGCTGAGCTGATCAGGGTCGATAAACGTTGCACCAACTTTTTTCGCTGCGGCTTTGATACTGGCATCATCGTGATAGCCTTTTTTTGCCATCAGACGCTGATGGAGCAGCCAGAATTTAGCCGGATCCTGACGCCACAGCATCAGCGCCTGGCGGGCAGAAGTCAGGGAACTTTCAGACCGGTAGGGCAGAGGTTTAATCACCACCGCGACCTGAGGGTAATTTTTGACCAGCTTCTCCAGTTCAGGATCAAACTTCTTGCAGTAAACGCAGTTGTAATCGGTGAAATTCACCAGCGTGACCTTCGCGTCTTTCGCGCCAAGGCGTGGACTGTTGACATCATGGAACAGCGCCTGCTTATTCTGCTCAATCACCTGGCGGCGTATGTCTCCCTGCTCTTTCTGCGCCTGCTTATCGTAAGCATCCGCTGCCTCGGCAAGGATTGACGGGTTTTTCACCAGCGTTTCCTGGATCAGCTCTTTGATTCGGGCTTCCTGTTCCGGTGTGAAAGGGGCAGCAGCCAGTACGGGAGCGGAAACCACCAGCAGAGCAATCAGTAATTTTTTCATTCAGCACTTCCTTTTGCAGTCGTTAAAACAGTAAGGACTTCTTTGTGATCGAGCAACGGAGACAGCACGGTTCCCTGACTGTTCCCGGGGCCATACACCTGATTAAACGGCACGGCTACGCTGCCGCGACGCTGTAAAAATGCAGTGATGGTGGCGGAAGGACGGCTCCAGTCGCCGCGCAATGCCACCACGTCATCTGCCTGCAGCGCCTGCTGAACGTCAGAGCGCAGCAGGACATTGTATTTGTTGGCTTTGCAACTGATGCACCAGTCGGCGGTCACATCAACAAAGACCCGTTTATTACTGGTCAGCGCCTCTGAAATCGCCTGTTCGCTCAGTGGCTGCCAGCTGATCTTATCCTGTCGGGTTCCCTGTAAGCCTGTCGCGCTGAGGGAAGCCGCCAGCAAGATACCCCCGGCAAGCAAAGCACCGGAGCCTGCGCAAATCGCTGCGGTTTTTCTACCATGGATACGCCAGGCTGCGAACCACAGCAACAGTAATACCGCCCCCGTAAGCATCAATGTCAACGGTGTACCAAGGTGACTGGTCAGCAGGCTGAGCAGCCAGAGGGCCGACAGCAGCATCAGCGAGGCCATAGCCAGCCGCACTACGTTCATCCAGCGACCCGGTTCAGGCAGCTTCAGTGCCAGCGACGGTAAGAGGGCGATCAGCAGCCACGGCAGGCTCATTCCCAAGCCAAGGGCGATAAATATAATCCACAGTACCGATAAAGAAGCCGCCAGCGCAAAGGCTACCGCGGTGCCAAGGAAAGGCGCGGAGCAGGGAGTGGCCAGCAGAGTGGCGAACGCGCCCTGCAGGAAATGGCCGGTCAGTCCATTGCTGTTGTGCGTTGCCAGGCGAGTCGACAGCGAAGAAGGCAGGCGGAAATAATACAGGCCAAACAGGCTGGCGCTGAACAGCAGGGTGACCAGCGCCATAAAGGCGATAAACCACGGGTTCTGGAACTGAATTCCCCAGCCGAGCACATGATTGCTCAGCCTGAGTCCGGTCATCAGCACGGCCAGCGCCATAAACGAACTGATAATGCCCGCGCTGGACGCGACAAATTGCAGTCGGACGCTGCGTTTGTCGCGTTGCTCAACCTGGAGAATGGAGCCGAGCTTCATTCCCAGCACTGGCAGCACACAGGGCATCAGGTTGAGGATAAAGCCACCGGCCAGCGCCATCAGCATCACCTGCCACAGTGCAACCCCTTGTGTCACGGCGGCCAGTGGTGCACCAATCTCCAGTTCGCTCTGCTGCGCAAGACCGCGATCGGTCAGCACCAGCGAAACCTTCCCGCCCTGTAAATCAGGCGCATTTTCTCCCCACTGGTCGCTCACCGGAATAGTGGCCTGCAGGGTATCGCCCTGTACCGTTAAGGTAGGTTTGCCAAAGCTGGCGTCGCTGTGATCGTCCAGATATAGCTGTGGCTCGTTCCAGCCGGACTTGCGGGTAACGGTGATCTGCAACAATCCCGGCTGATAACCGGCGTGCAATGTCTCGCTCAACCCGGAAGGCAGAGGAACCTGGCCCATTGCCTGGGCGAAATCATGCGTGAACTGGTCGTCAGCAGGCGTGCTGAGATCCAGCTCAAAAGGATAGTCTGTCAGGATGCAGACATTGCTGCAGGTCGAGAGGGTCAGCGTACCGCTCAGCTTACCAGTAGGCAGATTTTTCAGCTCAATGGGTAGCGAAACCTGGTGGTGATAACCCTGAGTGCTCAGGCCGGCAACATCAAACCGTTGTGGTGCTGGCCAGAACCACTGCGCCTTGACGGATTCAGGCTGCCAGTGAATGACCGGTGCCACACCTCCTTCACCAGGCGAGCGCCAGTAAGTTTTCCAGCCGTCCTGCAGATGAATATCCAACAGGGCTTGTACCGGTTTTCCAGGAATGTTGTCTGCGCGGAGTCTGATCTGCGCGTGACCGTTTTGCGGGCTGGTCATCCAGCCGCTGTCGGCGGCCTGCAGGGCAGGCAGCCAGAGTAAGCCAGACAATAAAGCCAGCCTTCTGAAAAGACTTAACATTGTGTTCTCCATGAATCAGTAAGGTGCCGCAGGTGGGGGACCGGGGGCTTATTCACGGAAAACGCAGTGACAGAGGTGTATTCGCCTTTCAGGCGGAGCCTGCGATGGCCGCAAATACAAACGTGGCAGGCGCATCATTAACGGAGGGAAAATAAGGATCAGGATTGCCATCAGCAACAGAGCCATTTCGGTCACTTCAGGCGAAACGGATTGCAGGGACTTAAAGCTCAGATCGCAGGCTGAAGGGCCGTCAGCCACTTCGCTCGTCTGGGCGCTGATCGAGGGGTCAGCAGTAAACGCAGGCAGGCCCAGCCCGCGGATCCCGACGCAAATCAGGATGACCAGGCAGGCCACGCTTAAAAATCCGGTTGCGTATCGCCGCTGAAGAGTCATGCATTACCCT
The DNA here is from genome assembly GCF_058137865.1 of Erwinia sp. 009765445. Taxonomy (NCBI): domain Bacteria; kingdom Pseudomonadati; phylum Pseudomonadota; class Gammaproteobacteria; order Enterobacterales; family Erwiniaceae; genus Erwinia; species Erwinia sp. 009765445. The sequence goes on along the minus strand of NZ_JBYUWC010000015.1, from coordinate 100,612 downwards.
GTAGAAAGTTGCGCTTATGATAGCGGGATAATTTCACCGGGCAATCATTCTGCATGTAAACATTCGTAATATCAGGAAAAGGAATTTCAGCCTGTCACACAAGTGCAATGGGAACTCTGTACTTTAATGCAGTAACAAGAGTGACACCCCAGTCACTGCCACAGATATGCAATGCTCGTCTTGTTCCCGCCTCGTGCGGGCTTTTTTTGCCCGCCACAGGCCCCGCCCGGTAGTGGCAGAGTGCTGTAGCGTCCGCTAAGCTGAATTCTTAAATGTTATCCCGCCTTGCCCGAGGCCCGCTCAATGAAGCCAGATGTCAGCGTCACTTTTGCCACTCCCTCATTTCTGGACGAGGTTCGCAGGCTGGATTTCAGTTTTACCGTAAGCCAGGAACTTAAGCCGGAATTTGATCGGCCAGTCGGCGAGGGGGTCAGTGATGTTGAACCCTACGAGAAGCGCTATTTCAATCGGCCGCAGGACTTCTCTGGCTATATTGATAACCAGGATGCACAGCTGTTTGCTGCCCATGTTGATCGGCAGGCTGCCGGTTATTTAGCGATCAGCCGTCACTGGAATGGCCTGGCACTGGTGGAGGATATTGCGATTGGTAAAGCGTTTCGTCAGCAAGGGTGCGGACGTCAGCTGATGGACAAAGCGCAGGAGTGGGCGCGGGAAAAATCCCTGGGCGGTTTAACGCTGGAAACGCAGAGTAATAATGTTGCGGCCTGTCTTTTTTATCAACGTTACGGTTTTACGCTCAGTGGTATCGACCGCGATCTCTATCGCGCGCTTGATCCTCAGGCACATGAAACCGCACTGTTCTGGTATTTGTGGTTTGAATAAGCGGCTCAGGACTCTTTTTCATCCAGCAGTTGGGTCAGCAAATTGCGGTAGCCCTGCAACATCGCTTCATCCACTTCACCTTCCAGTTTTGAAATCACGCTGGCAAGGATCACCTTGCTGGTGGTCGGTCTGCCGCTGCGCATCAGTTCGGTGAGGATGGCGGCCAGCAGCTCGCTCTCCTTCGGCGCGTGAAAGGCCGGACTGTTAAAATAATCGGTAATGGCGCGGCCTGCGCCCGGTGCAGATTGTCTCATGGTAAACCTCCAGAAAAGCGCCACCGATCGCCCAGCGGCTAACCGATGAGATCAGGAAATAAATAGTTAAATTCGATCCGGTTCGCCAGAACGGCGAACCGCTACTTGGCCAGGAAAATAATCAGGCGGAGATTTAAATTACTCTAGAACGGAGCGGCAGGAAGTCCAGTAACAATCAGCAATATTTTTCATTTTGCTGACAGGATTATGATGAACCTGGCCAGGTGGTGATCACTTCTGATACGCCGTTAATGATAAATTGCACGCCCATGCACACCAGCAGGAAGCCCATCAGGCGCGAGATCGCTTCAATACCGCCTTTTCCTACCAGACGCATAATCGCGCCGGAACTGCGCAAAGAACCCCACAAGATCAGGCTGACGGCGAAAAAGGTCAGCACCGGCGCAACGGAGAGTACCCAGGGGGAGAACTCGCTGCTGTGCCGGATAGTGGAGGCGCCGCTGATGATCATGGCGATGGTGCCCGGGCCAGCCGTGCTGGGCATCGCCAGCGGCACAAAAGCGATGTTGACAGTCTGGCGTTCGCTCAGTTCATCCAGCTTGTGCCTCGCCTCCATCGAGTGTCCGGCCTGCTGCTGTGGAAAGAGCATACGAAAGCCGATAAAGGCAACGATCAGGCCACCCGCAATGCGTAAACCCGGAATGGAGATGCCAAAGGTGTCCATCACCGCATTACCGGCATAAAATGCCACGGTCATAATGATAAACACATACAGCGATGCCTGCATTGACTGGCGGTTGCGTTCGGCGTAGTTCATGTCGCCTGCCAGGCCGAGGAACAGCGCAACGGTGGTTAGCGGGTTTGCCAGCGGCAGCAGCACCAACAGACCCAGTCCGATGGCTTTAAAAAGTTCGAGCATGTTCCTTTCCTTGCTGAAAGAGTAGGGTAGCAGGGCGCCATAATGCCCGATCCTCCGGCGCTTTCGTAGTCTGGTGAAAGCTGACAGCAGCGGAGTTGATCTGCGTCGGTGAGGAAAATAAAGGTAAACTCTATTTTAATGGTCGGTTAAATATCATCTGACCTAAAATAATGTCAATTAATTAGTGTTATTTATCATGCTTTTATTGTTTATCCCGTTTTTTTTGGCCGATGGGGCTTGTGCTGCACTCTTCGTTATGAGTAAATGCACCGTCGGTTTTGAAACAGACAACGTATGCGAGCAATTTTATTAAAGCAGTTTTCAGTTAAAGCGTTATCCTCGATATCACTTCTTCCTGACTTCCTTCTTAAGTGCCTCATAAGTCCACCCTGTTGACAAACCCCGTGCCCATTGCGGCTTAATACTTATTGAAGGAAAGACAAATGTCTAACAAAATGACTGGTTTAGTAAAATGGTTTAACGCTGAGAAAGGTTTCGGCTTCATCTCCCCAACCGACGGCAGCAAAGACGTTTTCGTACACTTCTCTGCAATCCAGAACGGCGGCTTCAAAACGCTGGAAGAAGGTCAGAAAGTTGAGTTCTCAATCGAAAACGGCCAGAAAGGCCCGGCAGCTGCTAACGTAACTGCGCTGTAAGATTGCGAACCTTCACCGCTAACCGCTCAGGCAGTTAACGGCGAAAACGAAAAAACCCGCTATAAGCGGGTTTTTTTGTGCCTGCAATCCGGCCGTTTGTGCAGTATGCCCGCCAGACGCCAGACGCCAGACGCCAGACGCCAGACGCCAGACGCCAGACGCCAGACGCTCCGCGACATTTTCAGCAGGAAAGTCTGTAGCAGCGGCAGGAACAGCTACCTCATCCGTCAATTACCAGCCCGTCCTGGCCTGCCGGCAGCCAAAAACTTCAAAGTGATAGCTATCACCTTATTTGCCCCTCATTGCTAAAACGCTCTTGTTACACTTTACCCTCGAGCTTCTGCTATAAGGCTTTTTGTACAGCAAGATGGAATCCTGGAAGGTTAACCTCATCTCCGTCTGGTTTGGCTGCCTGTTTACCGGCCTTGCTATCAGCCAGATCATCCCCTTTCTGCCGCTTTACGTTGAGCAATTAGGCGTGACCGACCCCAGCGCGCTGACGCTCTGGTCCGGGTTAATCTTCAGCATCACTTTTATGGTTTCCGCCGTCGTCGCGCCGATGTGGGGCAGCCTTGCTGACCGTAAAGGACGCAAGCTGATGTTGCTGCGTGCTTCCCTGGGCATGGGTGTGGTGATCCTCCTGCAGGCCTTTGTCACCAACGTCTGGCAACTGCTGCTGTTACGGGCGCTGATGGGGCTGACCTCCGGCTATATCCCCAATGCCATGGCTCTGGTGGCGACCCAGGTACCCCGCGAAAGAAGTGGCTGGGCGCTGAGCATGGTGACCACTGCACAGATTTGCGGGGTGATTTTGGGGCCGCTGATGGGGGGCTTCCTGGCTGACTGGGTCGGGCTGCGGGCCGTTTTTCTGATCACCTCCGCGCTGCTATTGACCAGCTTCCTGATCACGCTGTTCCTGATCAAGGAGACCGGTTATCGCCCGGTGAAAAAAGAGGACAAGCTGAGCGGCAAAATGGTTTTCCGCTCGCTGTCGCATCCGGGGCTGATCGTCAGCCTGTTTATCACCACGCTGGTGATCCAGCTGTGTAATGGTTCCATCAGCCCGATCCTGACGCTGTTTGTTCGTCAGCTTGAGCCTGATGTGCAGAATATCGCCTTTGTCAGCGGTGTGGTCGCGGCAATTCCCGGCGTTTCGGCACTGTTTTCCGCGCCACGATTGGGGAAACTAGGCGATCGCATCGGTGCAGAACGCATCCTGTTCACTGCGTTGATCCTGACTATCCTGCTGTTTATTGCTATGTCCTGGGCGGGCAGTGCTTTCCAGCTTGGCGTGATGCGCTTCCTGCTCGGCTTTGCTGACGGGGCGATGATGCCTGCAGTGCAGACTCTGCTATTGCGCTACTCCAGCGACCAGATCACCGGGCGGATTTTTGGCTACAACCAGTCGTTTATGTACCTCGGTAACGTGGTGGGGCCGCTGATTGGTTCAGGGGTTTCCGCGATTGGAGGCTTCCGCTGGGTGTTTGCCGCCACGGCGGTCGTGGTGCTGGCGAATACCCTTCAGCTGATCCTGGTTTATCGCCGGGGGAAAGAGGAGCGGGTTGTGAATAAAGTGGCCTGAGTGGCACTCAGGCCAGCGCATATTACTGTCCGATATCAGTGGATTTCAGCGTCACGGTGTAGTGATAGTCTGGCGCAGAAAGCAGGAACTCCGGGCTGACGCTCGGGCTCCATGAGTCATCGCCGCCCACGCCCATATGATAACCGTCCAGGTTCAGCCAGCAGCCTTCTTCTTCCCTCAGCAGATGGCGGTGAGTTACCTCACGCAGCTGCTCCAGACTGTAGCGGCTCAGCGAAAAGTGGAAATCACCACTGACCTGCAACGTACCAAAGGTGAACTGTTTAGTGCCGCATCGCAGGCCGTTTTCACCGGGGAATACGTAAGGCGTAAACATCTCTTCCAGCGGCAGTGACCAGCGTGAGAATTGTGCAGCGAGCTGGCGGTCCGGGTAGTTTTCATCTGGCCCCAGACCCAGCCAGCTGACCGCCTCATGGCTCTGGCTCAGCTGGCATCGCAGGCCAATTCTGGCCGGTTCGGGTTGACCGGCAGCCACCGACACTTCCACCCGCACAGACATCTCACCCTGACTGTTAAAGCTGTAATGCTTACGACTGATAAAGCGAATTTCACCTTCATAGCACCAGGCATGTTCCGCGATCAGCTGGACGCTGCTGCTCAACTCGTCATAACTCAGTTCGTTCAACTCGCTGGTCAGCTGGTTGAAGCCTGCACGCTGCCAGCGTTCCACCCACGCATTGGGATCAACTTTCGTCACCTCGCTGATACCAATATCGTTATCCAGCGGGGCACGAACAAAAGAGTCGCGCAAAGGAGAAAGTAGCTGGGGGATGCCCTTTTTCAGCCACTGCACCAGTTCTCCGCTCTGCCGCGAGAACTGCCAGCTCTCCTGCTGAAAATCGACTGTTATACAGTCGTTGTTTTCGCTCAGAGTGGGCTGCTGGCTGCCGGAAGGGCGCTGTGTCCTTTCAGGGATTGCAGGCAGCCGCCATTGATCCCAGGCCACGCGCTGTCCGGCTTCAGACCAGCTGGTTGCCTGTGGCTGGGTCACCGCCACATTAAGCCAGACTTCGCCGCTCAGCTTTGGCAACTCACCCAGTTCAACGGTAAGTTTTCCTTCGGCTATCATTTCCAGTGGCTGACTGCCACCCGATATCCGCTGGCCGTTTTGTTCAATGTGCCACTCCAGCTGCTCATTATCGGTGGCGCGGAACAGGTATTCACTGTGGATTGACAGCGTCAGCGGATGGGTATCCAGCAGGCTGAACTGGAAAAATTGCTGCGCCCGCTGTGCTTCGAACAGGGCAGGATGCGGCGTGCGATCGGCAAACACCAACCCATTCATGCAGAACTGGCGGTCATTGGGTTTATCGCCAAAGTCACCGCCATAAGCCTGCCATGGCTTACCCTGTTCGTCATAGCGGGTCAGGCTCTGATCCACCCAGTCCCAGACAAAACCGCCCTGCAGACGAGGGAATTCGCGGAACGCCTGCCAGTACTTTGCAAAACCGCCAAAACTGTTGCCCATCGCATGGGCATATTCACAAAGGATCAGTGGTCGGTTCTCGCCAGGCAGGCCGATCCATTTCTTAATCGCCCACTTAGGCACTGCTTCAAACGGCTGATCCTGATCGACTCGTGCGTACATCGGACAGATGATATCGGTGGCAGCGGTATCGGCTCCGCCTCCTTCGTACTGTACGGGACGGGTTGGGTCGCTGCTTTTCACCCAGCGATACAGTGCATCATGCGTACTGCCGTGTCCCGATTCATTACCCAGCGACCAGATAATAATGCAGGGATGATTGCGGTCACGCTGTACCATCCGGGTGACGCGCTCGCTGAAGGCATTGAACCAAACCGGATCGTCCGACAGGCGATTCATCGGCTGCATCCCGTGCGTTTCGATATTCGCTTCGTCCACCACATACAGGCCGAAACGATCGCACAGCCGGTACCACAGCGGATGATTGGGATAATGCGAGCAGCGTACGGCATTGAAGTTATGCTGCTTCATCAGCCGGATATCGCGGATCATCGTTTCTTCATCCATCACCTGGCCGTTCTCCGGGTGATGTTCGTGGCGGTTAGTGCCACGGATCAGCAGGGGTTTACCGTTCAGTTTCAGTTGACCCTGATGAACTTCAACTTTGCGAAAGCCGACATCATATGCCTCGACTTCAATCAGTTGCCCCTGAGGATCGAGCAACGAGATGGTTGCCCGGTAGAGATTGGGAGCTTCTGCGCTCCACAGCGCTGGCTTCTCAACGATCAAATTCAGGGTAGTGCGATCGTTATAATGGCCTCTTTCATCCACCGTTTTGCCGATCAGCGACTGGCGCTGCTGCGCAATACAGCGATCCCGTTGCCACAGGGCTACTTCAACCTGATAGTCATGGGCCTGTTCCAGCGAGCAGATGGCCAGCACCTGCAGGCGAGCTGAGTGATACTCCGGGCTGAGGTGAGTTTCGATCTGCACATCACGGAGCTGCACGGTCGGTTTATGTAACAGGCTGACATCGCGGAAGATCCCGCTCATTCGCCACATATCCTGATCTTCCAGATAACTGCCGTCACTCCAGCGCAATACTAGTACTGCGATGCGATTTTCTCCCGCCCGAAGCATCGTGGTCAGATCGAACTCTGCGGGCAGGCGACTGTCCTGGGAATAGCCAACAAAATGCCCGTTACACCACAGGTAGAAAGCGGAGTTGACCCCGTCAAAACAGATGCGGGTTTGTCCCTGTTCCAGCCAGTCAGCGCGGCAGAGAAATGTGAGCGAATAACATCCGGTGGGATTCTGTGACGGGACGTGAGGAGGATCGACCGGAATCGGATACTGCACGTTGGTATATATCGGTGCATCGTAACCTGCCAGCTGCCAGTTAGACGGAACATTGAGGGGACGTGCATCCGCCAAATCCTGCTGCAGCCAGCTTTCCGGTACGGCCTCCGGTTGTGGGAAATAACTGAAGATCCATTCACCGTTCAGCAACTGGATATTCTCACCCGGCAGATCGTCTCTTGCCGCTTCCACGCTGCGCCAGCTGGAGAAAGGCGGATGGGCAGGCAGGCGGTTAAGTTGAGTGACCACCGGGTTTTCCCAGTCGCGACGGCTTAATTGCTGTTGCAGGCTGATTGCAGGAGAAGAGATCATCGGTAAAACCTCATAAATGTTATGCGCTCACATTGAAGCAAAACAGCGCAACTGTAAAGCAGCCATAGGCGATCCTGCGAGACGGACTCCATCAGCAAATCGCTTTCGTTTCAGTTTGATTGTGCAGGTCGGACAGTATTGTTGCTGGTTTCCGCAAGGAAAGCGTTAAGCGTGGTTACTCGTGGTAAAAACGGCCCTGAACAGGAGTTTTCTGCATTGTGGACCGGAAGGGGGGCACTTAATATCAGCGCCAACGTTACCACGAGGAGATAACGATGAGTCGAGTATTGAAAGTTGTGAGTGTAATTGCGCTGGTGACAGCTCTGAGTGGTTGTCTGTTCCCACCTCCGGGTGGCGGCGGTGGCTGGGGTGGCCATCATGGTGGCGGCGGTCCACGCGGTGGATTCTCAGAAGGCCCCCACTAAAAGAGTTGTGCCAGGGGGAGATCCCCTGGCTGCAACGGCATAAATGGCGGCAAACGCAGCAAAACGTTTCGCTGGCGCTAAAATATTGCGCCGTTTCACAAATGTGAAACAGGTCGCTTATTTCCGGTTTAAGTCGCGAAAATATCTGGCGATTGTCTGTTCTCTTTTCCCTGACGCAATGGTAACTTCTTCCTTTACCTCGCTGAGACCTCCGCATGAAAAACCTCATTGCAGAACTGTTAGTCAGGCTGGCGGAAAAAGAAGAAGAGTCCAAAGAGCTGGTCGCCCAGGTTGAAGCGCTGGAAATTGTGGTGACAGCGCTGTTGCGCAAGCTGGACGGCGAGCAGCTTCAGCAAATCACCGACAATATCAGTGTGGCAATGGAGACCGCTGCGAATGCTTGTCCGGCCAGTACGGAAGACTCTTCCCTGCTGAACAGCTATATACAGCGTATGCTGACTCATCCCCGTTCCTGATTCCTGCCGCCTGAATGCTCGCATTCAGGCGTTGTCAGCCCTGATCCCTTTATTTTTGCGATCCCAGCGGATTTTTTGATCCCGCATACCCCTCATGTTGCTGATTTCCTGCCAGACTTAACGGGCTTTTAAACCAATTTGGGATGGCAAAAAATGAGAATGAAAATGTTAATGGTCGCGCTGGCGCTGACCGCCGTGGCCAGCGGATATGCTGGTGCAGCAGAAAAAACCGCTCAGCAGCAGAAGATGACCGTATGTAACCAGCAGGCCGGGGAGAAATCGCTGAAGGGTGACGAGCGCAAAACCTTTATGAGCAGCTGCCTGAAAAAAGACAGCAGCATGGGCAAAATGACGCCTCAGCAGATGAAAATGAAAACCTGTAATACTCAGGCCGGTGATAAAGCACTGAAAGGTGACGAACGTAAAACCTTTATGAGCAACTGCCTGAAAAAAAGTTAATCTTTACTCTGTATTAACGGGCTCGTCTGAGCCCGTTTGCATTTATTTGCCTGGTAATTAAATTTTCTTTTTCAGCTTATTAGCCTCTTTTTATTCCTCAATCTTACTTCCGGAAGTGGTCTTTTTCCCTGTAAATGCCAGGCTTATTAGTCTGAGATTTTGCATAAAAGGAGCACTGTCGTGAGCTATCAGAATGCCATCGTGTTACAGGACTTACCGCAGCAGAAGCCGGTCAGGGTGCCCATTGGCGATACAGGGATCCTTTTGATCCGCGTTCAGGATGAGGTGAAAGCCTATCAGGCGAAATGCCCCCATTCCGGTGCACCTCTTGAACAGGGAGCCATTGTTGACGGCAGATTAATTTGCCCCTGGCACAAAGCCGCCTTTAAAGTCAGTGATGGCAGCCTGTGTGAGCCACTGGCGCTGAGCGACCTGAAATGCTATCCGGTACGGGTTGAGAATGGCATGGTGCAGGTCAATCCCCACGAGGAACCGCCGCTTTATACGTTCCAGGCCGATCAAACTGAGCCGGTGTTTGTTCTCGCCGGGAGCGGGGCTGCCGGAGCCGCGGCCGCCTGGACGCTGCGGAGGGAAGGTTTCAAAGGCAAGCTGATCCTCGTCGATCGTGAGAGCGAAGCGCCCTACGATCGTACGGTGCTGACCAAGTTTGTCCCATCCGGGAAGATGAAAATCAGCGAAGTGCCGCCGCTGCTGAAGGACGATTTTAACGATTATGCGGAATGGAAACATGGCGACATTGAGCAGCTCGATACCCGTCAGCAGCAGCTGCGTTTTGCCGATGGATCCACGTTGAAATATGACAAGCTGTTGATCGCCACGGGCGGTATCCCACAGCGGCCGGATCTGGAAGGTAAGGCACTGTTTGGCGTCCACGTGCTGCGCAGTATCGAACAGGCTGACACTCTGCTGAAAGAAGTGGATAGCACCAGCCAACTGGTGATTGTCGGCAACAGTTTTATCGGTATGGAACTGGCATCCGCGCTGCGGTCGCAGGATGTGAAGGTCCAGGTGATCGCCAGAGATCCGCTGCCTTTTAAAAAACAGTTTGGCGAGCAACTGGCGAAATACTTCCGTGAGCTGCATGAAGAGAAGGGCGTGGAGTTTATTGAAGGAGAAGTTGCAGAGCTGAAGAGTGACAACGGTCATGTCAGCGCCGTTCAGTTGAAGAGTGGCAAAATTGTGCCTGCAGATGTGGTACTGCTGGCGACTGGCGTCGCACCAGGCACCGGTTTTATTCACGATATTCCGCTCAATGATGACGGCAGTCTCAGCACCAACCTGCAATTGGGAGTGACCAGCAATGTCTGGGCTGCCGGGGATATTGCGAAATTCCCTGCGCCACAGGGTGAGATGCGCATTGAACACTGGCGCGTAGCACAACAGCAGGGCAGGACAGCGGCGAAGAATATGCTTGGCAAAGGCGAGGAGTTTGACCGGGTGCCATTCTTCTGGACAGCGCAATTTGGCACCCGTTATGAATACCTTGGCCATGCAGAAGAGTGGGATGACTTCCAGCTGTTTGGCTCACTGAAGGAGAAAAAATTCGTCGCGTTGTACGGTCAGAAAGGCCAGCTTGCCGCGGTTTCATCCTGCGGGTTGTACACCTTCACGGCCGGACTGGTCGCAAAAATGCAGCAGCCGCTCAGCATGCAGGACGCGGCAAAACTGGCAGAAGAAGCGCTGGGTTGACGAAGCGTTACGCTTTGCTCATCTTCTCTGATTTAGCCATGCACTGCTGTATCGCTTCGATCACCGCCGAGCGGAATCCTTTCGCTTCCAGCACTTTCACCGCTTCAATGGTGGTGCCGCCAGGTGAGCAAACCATATCTTTCAGTTCGCCAGGGTGTTTGCCGGTCTCCAGCACCATTTGCGCCGAGCCCTTTACCGCCTGGGCAGCAAACTGATAGGCCTGAGCACGTGGCATCCCGCCAAGGACGGCAGCGTCGGCCATCGCTTCAATAAACATAAACACATAAGCCGGGGCGGACCCGCTCACACCAACTACCGCGTGGATCATATATTCCGGCACCAGTGCGGCTTTGCCGAAGCCATTAAAGATTTCTACGATCTCATCCGCCTCTTCTTTGGTCACCAGTACGTTAGGGGTGATTGAAGTCATCCCTTCGTTGACCAGCGACGGTGTATTTGGCATCACGCGCACCAGCTTGCGGTCATGACCAAGCACGCTGGCCAGGGAGTCCAGCGTTACGCCAGCGGCGATAGAGACCACCACCGTCTCTTTGCTCAGGCTGCCGGAAACGTCCTTCAGCACGTTAAGAATGACGTTAGGTTTCACTGCACCAAACAGGATATCGGCCTGCTTTGCCACTTCTTCCGCGCTGGCGGCCGGAGTAATGCCGTACTGTTCATGCATTGCCTGGTTGGTGGCGGGTTTATGGTCATAAACCCAGATGTTTTCTGCTTTCACCTGACCGGCCGATACCAGCCCACCGATAATGGCTTTTGACATATTGCCGCAGCCAATGAAGCCGATTTTTTTGTCCATCGTCATACCTGTTTTCAGTTTTCATCTGTGTCCAGCTTACGTCATTTCCCGCCTTATTCCAGCATCAGCAATGCTTAATCGGCCGGTTGCACACCGGCTTTTGATCGGAAGGTCAGATTAAATATTGCCATTCCTGAAAAGAACGGCAAGATCACCCGTATTCCCGTCTCAAAGTAAAAAGGAAGTGGCGATGCCAATCTGGGTGGATGCCGATGCGTGCCCGAAAGTGATTAAAGAAGTGCTCTATCGCGCAGCGGATCGTGAGCAAATGATGGTGACTCTGGTGGCTAACCAGACGCTGAGCGTGCCGCCATCACGTTTTCTGCGCACCCTGCGGGTGCCTGCTGGGTTTGATGTGGCCGACAATGAAATTGTGCGCCGGGCTGAAGCGGGGGATTTAGTGATCACCGCCGATATTCCCCTGGCGGCGGAGGTGATGGAAAAGGGCGCCGTGGCGCTGAATCCACGCGGCGAGCGGTACAGTGAAGCGACTATCCGTGAGCGTCTGACCATGCGTGATTTTATGGATACCATGCGGGCCAGCGGCTTGCAGACTGGCGGGCCACCTGCGCTTAATCAGCGCGATCGTCAGCAGTTTGCCAACGAGCTGGATAAATGGTTACAGGCGCAGAAAAGCAAGAAGTAAGGCGGGAAACTGACCGGACAGCGTGCCCGGTCATGGCTGACTGAAGGGGATCGCAGGATCAGACGAAGCTGTCGTCGTCGCCAAAATCATCACTGTCGAAGCCGTCATTACCAAAATCACCGTAATCGTTGTTACCGTAATCCTGCTGCAGACCAGCGTCCTGATTCAGGAACTGGCTGTCGTTGCTGTTACCGTTAAAGGTATCGAGATTATTATCAAAGTTCTCCTGCGGTATCGCGGGTTCGTTGATAATGTTTACAATCTCTTCGGGCTGCGAGTGATGGAACATGCTGGTCAGCATATCGGCCATCACTACCCCGCCAGCCACTCCCACCGCAGTCTGCAGCGCACCGCCCAGGAAGCCGCGAGTTGCTGAAGGTGTCGTAGCAGGTGCTGCTGCCGGTGGTGCAGAATAGGCCGGCTGCTGCTGAGCCGGCGCGCTTCCCCACGGGGAAGATTGCTGAGGCTGTTGCGGCTGCTGACGCTGTCCGCCGCCAAACAGGCCGGAGAGAAAACCGCCGCTGCTCTGCTGGGGCTGCTGCTGTTGCGACTGGGCCAGTTTAGCCTCCAACTCACTGACGCGATTATTCAGCTGCTTCATAGCCGCTTCCTGAATAATGATCGCCTGAGCCATGTAATAAGGTGCGCCCGGTTGCTGCTGCAGCTGCTGTTGGATCAATCTTTCCGCTGAGGCATCCCGCGGGCCGGACTGAGTCTCTGCCTGTTTTAAACGGCCAAACAGGCTTTCAATTAACTGTTGTTCTTCGCTCTGCATAGGTAATCCTCCAAAACGGGCGATAAACTCTATTTTGGGGCAGAACAATAGAAAGTAAACGGGCTTCGGGTAAGTAAATGTTGCCAGAATCTGGCGAAAGTTAAATGGAGTGTAAATAAAAAATTACACCTTATTACCCTTTTAAAACATCAGGATAAGCCGTTTTTGCGATCGTTGTGGTGTAAAGAAAAAGTGACTACTGGTGATGGAAACGAATAATCGGTATGATGCGACGCAAAGTTAATCATTATCTGTCCGTCGTCGCGGGGATGCCCGGGGCAATCAGGCTGAGGAAGTGGCTGTTATGTCTTTACCCATTTATCTGATCGGCGCGCGTGGCTGCGGGAAAACAACCGTAGGGCAGGCGCTGGCTACCGCTCTGGGCTACGCCTTCAGCGACACCGATCGTCACCTTCAGCAAACGACCCGTCGCACCGTCGCGGATATCGTGGCAGAAGAGGGCTGGGATGGGTTTCGTCATCGTGAATCACAATCTCTGCAGGCTGTTACCGCACCGGCCACGGTGATTGCGACCGGCGGCGGTATGGTTCTGGCGGTGGGAAACCGCAACTACATGCGCGAGCAGGGGCAGGTAATCTACCTGAACGCCGAAGCGGGCGTGCTGGCTGCCCGCCTGGAAGCCTATCCGGAGCAGGAGCAGCGTCCGACGCTGACCGGCCGCCCGATTGCCGATGAAATGGTTGAGGTTCTGGCAGCCCGTGACGCGCTTTATCAGGAAGCCTCGCACTACGTGATCAATGCCATGCAGCATCCTGATAGTGTGGTGGAAGATATTATCAATATCCTGGCCCTTGCCCGCGCAAGCTGACTCATCCTTCGGACGAGGCCGGTAGCTCGCCGCCCGTGTTTTTAAGATTTGCCCGATTTATCCCCCCTTCCTGAGAAATTTCAGTCATTGTCTATACTTAAGTCACGCAGGTTGTCCGGCCCGTTGCCGGACGGATAATTGAAAATTTCTTACTGGAGGGAAAAAGTATGCCAGGCAGACCGCCCTATCCTCGTGAAGCACACATCAACCCGGTAGAGAAAGGCGCTCCGGGCAAATCAGTAACCTGGTACGAGCTGCGGGCCGACCATCCTAAACCGGACACGCTGATCAGTGAGCATGAAACGGAGCAGGAAGCAATCGACGCCAAAGCGCGATATGAAGACCAGTCAAAAGAATAATTCCGCGCGGCAGGGAAGCCGCTGAATCCTCTCTATTTAATCCTCCTTACAGGCCATAATTTCGCGGCAGGCCTTACCTGAAGATTAGCGCTTGACCGCAGCCAGCCATCATCATATTTTCGCACAGGTACTTATTATCAACTGCTTTAATGCCGCTGCAGGCCTGACTGGACAGACCATTGAACGATTTTCTGAATAATCCTCTGACTCCCCGTGAATCCCCGCTCCTTTCAGGGGCAGATGCTATGCTTTCTGTATTCGTTGCACCCGTTCACAGCGGCGGTGGGCACCTTGAGAGTGCTCTCGCCTCAGTGAATTTTGCGGAAAGTAAAACGATGAAAAACACGCTGGCAACCTTAACGCTGGGCGTTGCGCCCCGGGATGATCTTCATCCTTTGCTGCTGGAGCATCTGCCGGAAGAACAAATTGCCCATTTTGGCTTGCTGGACGGTCTCACCCCCGAAGAAATTGAGCAACGTTATGCCCCGGTCGCGGGCGAAAAAGTGGCGATGACGCACATCGAAGATGGATCGTATGTGTTACTGTCGGCTGCCAGGGTGGAAGCCGCCCTGCAGCATCTGATCAAAGAACTTGAGCATCAAGGGTTTGAAACAATTCTGATGTTGTGCAGCGGCGAGTATAAAAATCTCGTGACGGATAACGCTGTTTTACTCGAGCCCTACCGCATTTTGCCGCCGCTGGTGGATGCCATCACCGGCGGGCATCAGGTTGGGATTATGGTGGCTCGTGAAGAGTATCTTGGCGAGCAGGCTTACAAATGGCGGACGCTGGCTTCAAAACCGCATTTTGCCGTTGCTAACCCCTGGAAGACCAGCGAGGACGACCTGATTGATGCCGCCCTGCAGCTGCAGGAGCAGGGCGCGGACGTGCTGGTGCTGGACTGCCTCGGTTATCATCAGCGGCACCGAGATTTTTTACAAAAGCTGTTGGGGATCCCTGTGCTGCTGTCTAATGTGCTGATCGCCAGACTGGCAGCAGATTTGCTGGTGTAAACGAGAGAACCTCGGTACTTTTACACTGCTCTTTTACCTTTGTCTCTGATTCTAAGGATATTTATATGCTCAACGTCAGTGAGTACTTCGACGGAAAAGTGAAATCAATTGGTTTCGACAGTGCCAGTACCGGGCGCGCCAGCGTGGGCGTGATGGCGGAAGGGGAATATACGTTTGGCACCGGCCAGCCGGAAGAGATGACTGTGGTCAGCGGCTCGCTGAAAGTGCTGATGCCGGGTGAAGCAGAGTGGAAACACTATGGTCCGGGCGAGATCTTTAACGTACCGGGTCACAGCGAGTTTCATCTGCAGGTTGCAGAGCCTTCCTCTTATCTGTGCCGCTACCTGAAAGAGTGATGTGAAAGCGGGCCGTGCAGACGGCCCGCCAGAGATTAACGCTGTGCTTCGCCGCCAAGAGCTTCAACGGTATTGGCGATCAGCGCGGCCAGTTCGCCGGTCATCAGGATAAAGTCGGCATCAAAACGGGCCGCCACATCTTCCCGATCGATATCATCATTCTGCTCGCGCAGGGTATCGGCAAACTTCAGGCGTTTCAGTGAGCAGTCATCAGACAGCAACATCTGTACGCGCTCCTGCCAGTCCAGCGCCAGTTTGGTCACCAGTTTACCCGCTTCAATATGGTTAGCGATTTCGTCGCAGACCAGGTCCTGCTTCTTGCAACGGATCACCCCGCCATCTTCCAGCAGCGCTTTCAGTTCGGCTTCATCCATCAGTGCGAAACCGGCGGGTGTTTCACCTGAACGCACCCATTCGGTCATGGTGAGCTCGATAGGGCTTTCCAGCGTCAGCGGCACAACCGGCAGCGACCCCAGGCTCTTACGCAGCAGGGCCAGCGTGTCTTCCGCTTTTTTGGCGCTGGCGCAGTCGACCATAATCAGGTTGTTGACGGTATCGATCCACAGGAAGGTCTGGCTGAAGCGACTGAAGGCGCGTGGCAGCAGGCTGTGCAGCACTTCATCCTTCAGCGAGTCTTTTTCGGTTTTCTTCAGCTTGCGCTGCTGTTCCGCTTCCAGCTTGCCGATTTTGGCTTCCAGTGCCTGTTTGATCACCGGGGAAGGCAGGATTTTTTCTTCTTTACGGGCGCAGATCAGGATCTGGCCGTTATTCACGTGGGTCAGCGCATCGGAGTAACGTCCCATCGGTGACACCCAGCCGGTCTTCGCCATGTCCTGGCTGCCGCAGGGAGTGAAAGTGAATGCATCGAGTTGTTTTTCCATCTCGTCCACCGCCAGCGGAATCTCGCGATTCAGACGATATACCATCAAATTTTTAAACCACAGCATGCTGCTTTCCCTCTCCGGGCGCTTGAGTCGCGCTAATTCAAAGTCAGCGCGCATGATAGCGAATCGGCGGCGGGGTTTCATTGCCTTTCCGCCTGTGGCCTTCTATGGTAAGAAGCTGAGAGCAGAATAATTAGGAATAACAAGTGCGTATCGGTATTGACCTGGGTGGTACTAAAATCGAAGTGATTGCGCTCTCTGATGAGGGCGAGACCCTGTTCCGCTACCGCGTGGCCACACCGCGGGATGATTATCAGAAAACCACAGAGGCGATTGTCGGGCTGGTCCGGCTGGCGGAAGAGAAAACCGGTCAGCAGGGCAGTGTGGGCATCGGCATCCCCGGCACGATTTCGCCTTACACACAGCGGGTGAAGAATGCTAACTCCACCTGGCTGAACGGTCAGCCGCTGGACAAAGATCTGCAAAAAATGCTGGGCCGGGAAGTGCGGATTGCCAATGACGCCAACTGCCTGGCCGTTTCCGAAGCGGTGGATGGCGCGGCAGCGGGTAAGGCGACGGTATTTGCGGTGATCATCGGTACTGGCTGTGGTGCTGGAGTGGCGCTGAACGGACAGTCCCATATCGGTGGTAACGGCAACGCGGGCGAGTGGGGTCACAACCCACTGCCGTGGATGGATGAAGATGAACTGCGTTATCGTGATGAGGTTTCCTGTTACTGCGGCAAAGAGGGCTGTATCGAAACCTTTATCTCCGGCACTGGCTTCGCAACGGATTACCATCGGTTGAGCGGTGTGGAACTGAAAGGCGCGGAGATCATCAGGCTGGTGGAACAGCAGGATCCGGTGGCCGAGCTGGCGATGAGCCGTTACGAGCTGCGCCTGGCGAAATCGCTGGCGCATATCGTCAATATTCTCGATCCGGACATGATCGTTCTGGGAGGAGGAATGAGCAACGTCGATCGTCTTTACCAGACCGTGCCACTACTGATCAAAAAATGGGTATTCGGCGGCGAGTGTGAAACGCCGATCCGCCAGGCGGTACATGGCGACTCCAGCGGCGTGCGTGGTGCGGCATGGCTGTGGCCGCAGTAGCGTATTTTTTTTGAAAGATCGATGGCGTCTCTGATGCTTTGGGAGGCAGTAAGGTGCGTCTCCGTCGGATGTTTGCCGCATGGACGCGGCAACCAAGCCTCCAGGGAGGGATTCCCGGCGTCCCGTCGGAGACGCACCTTACCGCTGACTATCATCAAAACCGTTTTGACTTTGGCCTGTCGGCTTCTCGCTTAATCCCCTAACAGCATTGCATCGCGTGGGGCACTGGCACGCTGGCCTTTGGTCATCAGGAAATAGAGGTATCCCGCGACCATAAAGGCCACGAACAGGCCGCCAATCACCGCATTAAACCACAGCATCGCAATCAGGCAGACAAACGCCAGCACCAGCGCAATGCCCGGCACAATCGGATAGCCTGGTGCGCGGAAGGTGCGTTCCAGTTCCGGAGCCGTGCGGCGCAGGCGGAACAGGCTCAGCATGCTCATCAGGTACATTACGATAGCGCCGAACACGGCCATGGTGATCATCGCGGCTGTCAGCGTCATGCCCTGCAGGTTAATCCAGCTGTCGCTGAAAATGGCGGCAATCCCGATAACGCCACCGGCAATGATCGCCCGGTGCGGCGTCCGGAAGCGTGACAGTTTTGCCAGACCTGCAGGCAGATAACCGGCACGGGACAACGCAAAGAACTGGCGCGAATAGCCGAGGATAATGCCGTGGAAGCTGGCGAGCAGGCCGAACAGGCCAATCCACACCAGCATATGCATCCAGCCCGAATTTTCACCCACTACCATTTTCATCGCCTGCGGCAGCGGATCGTTGATGTCGGACAGTTTGCGCCAGTCGCCCGCGCCGCCAGCCATCAGCATCACGCCAATCGCCAGCACCACCAGAGTCAGAATGCCGGTGATATAGGCTTTTGGAATGGTGCGTTTCGGATCTTTTGCCTCTTCGGCGGCCATCGCAGCCCCCTCGATAGCCAGAAAGAACCAGATGGCAAACGGAATGGCCGCGAAAATACCGGAAACGGCAGGCAGACCGAAGTGTTCGCCGCCTGACCAGCCGTGAGCCGCAAAATTGGTGATGCTAAAGCCCGGTGCCACCACGCCCATAAACACCAGCAGCTCAAGTACTGCCAGCACGGTCACCACCAGCTCAAACATCGCTGCCAGCTTCACACCCAGTATATTCAGCGTCATAAAGACAAGATAGGCTCCCACCGCGGCGTATTTTGGGTTCAGCCCCGGATACTGCACGTTAAGATAGGCCCCGATAGCCATGGCGATAGCCGGTGGCGCAAAAACAAACTCAATCAGCGTTGCCATCCCGGCAATCAGACCACCGGTTTCGCCAAAGGCGCGGCGGCTGTAGGCAAACGGACCGCCCGCGTGTGGGATGGCGGTGGTCAGTTCAGTAAAGCTGAAAATAAAACAGGTATACATGGTGGCGATTAACGCCGTGGTGACCAGAAAGCCCAGCGTGCCTGCCACGCCCCAGCCGTAACTCCAGCCAAAGTACTCACCGGAAATCACCAGACCTACCGCAATGCCCCACAGATGTATTGTGCCCAGAGTGGGCTTTAGCTTGCTTGTCATACCGATATCCCCGTCATGAATTTTATTGTCAGTCGATAATGCAGCCGGTATCGGGGGGAAACTTGACGCTGGCGTAATGATTTTTGTGCTCTGCAGTCAACTCAGACGCAAGAAAAGTGCCAGATGCACGCTAAAGTCAAAAGAGGGTCGTCTGCGGTCAAGCGGTTCAAAGCAGGCGACGCCATGCTGGTAACACAAGGCGGGGAACCGACAGCCAATCCATTCTGGAGCCAGACTATGACTGCACAGCAATATGATGACCTGGATAACACTGCACTGCTGAAACTTGCTCAGCGCGCGCTCACCCGCTACCCGTTTGCTTTGCAGGGCAAGCTCAGCCTGCTTTGCCGTTCTGAAAATGCCACCTTCCTGCTGGAAGCGGGCGGCAAACGTTACGCGCTGCGTCTGCATCGCGGCAACTATCACGAGCGTGCGGATATCGAAAGCGAGCTGAACTGGCTGGATGCACTGCGCGAAACGGGGATTGTGGTGCCAAAGGCGGTGCCTGATAGTGAGGGGAAAACCGTGCAAGGTTTGCCGCTGGAAGGCGACGGCGTGCGCTATGCCGTGCTGTTCGACTGGATCGAAGGGGATATGCCGACCACCGATGTTGATCCGCGCGCTTTTCAGCAGCTGGGGCACATTACTGCCCGGCTTCATCGGCACAGCAAGAGCTGGCAAAAACCGGCAGGCTTTCAGCGCATCATCTGGGATCATCACACTATGGTCAGCCCGCAGAGCCACTGGGGAGACTGGCGTGATGCCCCGAACCTGCGAACGGAAGATCATTCGATCGTTGAAGAGGCGATCGCCCGCGTGGGCAGCGAACTGCAGCTGTTTGGCAAAGATTCTTCGCGTTATGGGCTGATCCACGCCGATCTTCGCCTCACCAACCTGCTGCTCCACAAGGGGGAAACGCGGGTGATCGACTTTGACGACTGCGGCATGGGCTGGTATCTGCACGATCTTGCGGCAGCAATCAGTTTCGTGGAGCACCATCCTCGTGCAGCCGACTGGGTGGATAACTGGATCACCGGCTATGAGCAGGTCGCGCATATCACTGATGAAGAGATGGCGCTGGTGCCCACACTGCTGATCCAGCGCCGTATCCAGCTGCTGGCGTGGGCTGGCTCGCATGCCGAGACCGAAATGGCCATCAGCCTGGGGCCGCAGTGGGCCGATCACTCGGTACGCCTGTGCCGCCGCTATCTGGAAACTTCAGAACTACCGGTCGGTGCCTGATCTGGTATGAAAATTGCTCCTGTTATGGGATGTATTCTGCAGCGGGGGCGATGATGATGGAAACCGGTTTGATCAAACAGCCTGAAATGGCTTCAGCACTTAACGCCAGCATGGCCAGCAATCGTGGCGTGCTGGCCGCCGCCGCCAGCGGGTTAAGCGAATTTATCTGCGATAAAGGAGGCGATGTTGACCGGATTTTCGGCGTCAGCGGCATCGATCCGGAACAGCTGGCCAGCCCGACGCTGAGTCTGGGGTTGATTAACTACTGCCGCGTAATGGAAGAGGCGGCGCGATATTCAGGTTTTGATAACTTCGGTTTGCACTACGGCAAGCAGTTTAAACCACAGTCATTAGGTCTGATTGGCTACGTTGGCCTCTGTTCCGCCACGCTGGAACAGGCGCTGCACAACGTGGTGAATGCTTTTCCCTGGCACCAGCATGACACACTGACCCGCCTGGTAGACAAAGGGGACAGCTGGCGGCTTGATTATCAGGTGCGTCACGGTGCGATCCTCTGCCGTCGCCAGGATGCCGAACTGACGCTGGGCATGTTTCTGAACCTGATCCGTCACGTGGCCGGTAAAAACTGGGCCCCGCGTGAGGTGCATTTTGAACATCCCCGTCCTGCTCAGTGGCACGAACACTGCAAAGTTTTCGATGCGCCAGTCTATTTTGATCAGCCCTTCAACTCGCTGCTGATCCCGAAACGGGATCTGGCCCGTGCGATGCCGGACAGCGATCCGATGTTGCTGATGGTGATGCAGGATGCCATCCGCCGCCTGAACAGCGCCGCTCCGCAGCAGAATATTGTCGATCAGGCTCGTGCTCAGGTGCATCTGGTTTTACTGAAAGGTGAACCGGTGCTGGAAGAGGTGGCGGATAAGATGGGATTGTCCAGCTGGTCGCTGCAGCGTCGCCTGCGTGATGAAAACCACAGCTTCACCTCGCTGGTGGATAAGGTGCGTTGTGAGATGGCGACGCATTATCTGCAGCAGAAACAGATCCCGATTTCCGAGATGGCGCTGCTGCTGGGGTATTCCGAGGTCAGCGCCTTTTCGCGGGCTTTCCGCCGCTGGTTTGGCATCAGTCCCCGCCAGTGGCGACAGCATGAGCTGGCGGGCTAATACCGCCAGATTGCGCTGAACATCCCCCGACGCTGGCAGCCCTCCGTCAGGCATTATTCACGCTGGTTTATTGCGGCCTGAAATCAATGACCAGTTTCGGTGGCATTTGCTTCGGCGGCGGCGGTAAATTCTCCGCACTGCTGACCACGCTCCAGGTTTTCAGGCACAACACTTCATCCCCGGCGGTGCCCAGCACGCTGTAGCGGCCGTTCTGCCACGCGATGGTGACCGCACACTCGCGGCCTTTATACTGCGTCGCGTTATAGAAATTACGCTGAATGCCATACTGCAGTTTCGCCAGATACAGGCAGTCGTCCCGCGATACGCCCTGCGGCTTGCTGCACTGTTTTTCCGCCGCGTTCTGCATTTCTTCCGCTGTCGGCGCAGGCAGTTTCTTCGGCACCGGCGGCTCTTTCGGTGCTGTCTGGCAGCCTGCCAGCAGAGCGACCAGCAGAACCATGCCCGTGCCTGAGATGAAGCTTGCTGATGCCATTTTTACCCCGGATAGTTAACTCTGTTTCCAATGCTGCCACCATTCTAAAGCAGGTATCTCGCGGTTTTTACTCCAATGGTCTGTAAAAGGATTCGGATTGAAAAATCTGACGTTTTATCCTTCTTCAGGGCGTTGGGGTGTCCAGCCTGCTGTAGCCCAGCCCGTTAATTTTCCGCACTTTAATCTGCACCGGGATGCGTTCCTTCATCGCTTCCACGTGGCTGATCACCCCAATGGTTTTGCCGCTGGCGTTCAGCGCATCCAGCGCATCCAGAGCACTGTCCAGCGTCTCGGCATCCAGCGTGCCGAAGCCCTCATCCAGGAACAGCGATTCAATGCGGGTCTTGTGGCTGACCAGATCGGAAAGCGCCAGCGCCAGCGCCAGGCTGACCAGGAAGCTCTCCCCGCCGGAAAGGGTGCGGGTATCGCGCAGCGCATCTGCCTGCCAGGTATCCACCACTTGCAGCTCCAGTGCTTCCTGAGACTTACGCTGTAGCAGATAGCGCCCATGCAGCCGGTTAAGCTGATTGTTCGCCAGCCACATCAGATGATCCAGCGTCAGTCCCTGAGCAAATTTGCGGAATTTATCGCCTTCCTTCGAGCCGATCAGCTGGTTAAGGTAGCCCCAGTCTTCCACGTGCTTCTCATTTTCTGCAATTTGCGTCAGCAGGCTTTGCTGCTGTTGCCGCCGGGCGGCATCGCTGGTCAGCTGCTGGCGGGCCTCGCCCTGCTGGCGGGCATTTTCCCGCAGTTGCAGAGCCAGCGCGGCGACGGTATCGCTCAGCGTTCCGGCTTCCTCCGGCAAATCTTCCGGACGTTGCTGTTGATGGGCAACGAGATTTTTCTGTGCCTGCTCCAGCAGCGCGGCGGTTTGCTGACGGCGCTTGTCGTGCTGCTTCTGCAATGTTCTCAGCCGGGCGGCCTGCTCTTCGTCGAGCAGGGCAGCGCGGAAGTGCGCTTCATCAGGGAAGTTGCCGGAAGCCAGCGCAGCGATAAAGCCTGCCTGGGTGTCGTTAAGGCGACGGGTTAGTGCGTGTGACTGTTCAGATAGTGAGTTATGCTGTCCGGTCAGAGTATTTAACTGGTTCTGCTGCCGTTGCCACTGCTGCTGAAGCGCCTGGCTGCGTTCAGCGTGATGTTGCGACAGCTCACGCAGCTGGTGCTGCACCTCCGTGGTCAGTTGGTCACCGAACAGCTTTTGTCGCTGCTCACGCCAGTCCTTCAGCGTATCCTTTTCAGTTTTAAGGCGTTTTTCCAGAGCGTCCAGTCGCTGCTGTTCGCTGACGATCTCATCATTCAGCGCCTGCTGTTGGGTGGCCAGAGTGGTTAACTGCGATAGCAGGTCAGTTAGCGCCCGCTCCGCTTTCAGCCATTGCTGCCATTCATTCTGGCGTGCGGTGAGCCAGGATTCATGCTCACCCTGAGCCGGGAGCGTCAGGGCGTAATCAGTCAGTGAAGCCTGCAGAGCGTCACGCTGTACCTTAACCGATTGTTTTTCCATCACTAACTGCTGTTCATGCTCGCTGAGGGCCTGACGGAGAGTAAGCAGTTGCTGACCTGCAAGCTGCTGCTGTTGCAGAAGTTGGGTCAGCTCATTCTGCCGCTGGCTGAGAATATCCTTCCGCTCCTGAAGCGTGCGTGCGCTCTGCTGCAGGGTGAGGAGCTGAGCCTGAAGAGTGGTTTCCTGCCGATCCTGCGCGGCCAGCCATTCTGTCACCTGTTGCTGGTCGTCCGGCGTGAAGCTCTGTGCCAGTCCGGTGACCGCCGTCTGCCATTGAGTGCCCAGCGTGGTGGCTTCCTGTCCGGCTTCGAGCTGTTCCTGCTGCAGTTTCTCCGTCTGTGACTGCAGGTTTTTCACCTGTTCGCGCTTCGTGGTGCCCTGGTCTTTCAGCTTCTCAACTTCAGCCTTCAGTTGCGCCAGCCGCTGCTGGTTTTCTGAAGGCTTCAGGGCCTGATATTCGCTAACGGCCGGGTGCTGGCGGGAGCCGCACAGCGGGCAGGGCTGATCCGCTTCCAGATGGGCTCGGTGCTGCTCAAGGTCAGCTATGCGCTGCTCCAGCTCGCAGCGTTTTTCCAGATCCTGCTGGTGCTGATGCTTCTCTTTCCAGCCGTTGCGCAGAATGTGTAGCTGCTGTTCTGCTTCCTGCAACTGCTGCTGTAAAAGCTGCTGGCTGGCAAGGGTGCGCTGGCTGCGTAGCATCAGTTGTTGCCACTGTGGCGAGAGCAGCGCCAGCATCTGCCGCAGCGGGCGCTGTTGGTTGAGACGGGTCAGTGCAGCCTGCAGTTCGCTTTCCGGTTGCTGTTGCTGCAGGGCCAGATGGCTTTTCTCAGTCTCTGAATACTGTTTTTGCGCCTGATCCAGTGCTTGCTGCTGCGGTTTAGCCTGCTGTTCAAGCTGGCTGAGCTGTGCCTGCAGCTGTTCCAGATTTTTCTGCTGCTCCGTCAGCCGTTGCTGCTGCGAAATCAGTGCCACTTCACTCTGGTGCTGCTGCTCAAAGCGGACGCGCCACAACGGCAGGGATTCGCCCCAGTGAACAAAGTGTGGATTGTCCTGCTGCCATTTCTGGTTCAGCTGCTGTGCTGTTTGCTTCTCGGCCTGTGCCTGCTGATTTTGTTGCAGAGCTGCCCGGCGGCGGCTAAGGGAATGCTGGTACTCACTCACTTCTTTCGCCAGCTGAGTGCATTGCTGCTCCAGCGAGGCAATGCGGTTATCCAGCGGCAGGACGCTTTCTGTAATCAGCGTCTCCTGCTGCTGGCGTTCTGCCTCATGCTGCTGCCTTTGTGCATCCGCCTCTTTCATCTGAGCGGTGGAGCCTTCCAGCTGTTGCTGAGCCTGCTGCAGTTGCTGAGTTAACTGCTGATGCTGCTCTTTCAGCCCCTGCAAATCCTGCTGCTGTTGATTGCGCTGCTGCCAGAGCGGGCGCAGCTTTTCCGCCGGTTCGGCCTGAAGCAGGCGATCCAGCTGCGCGCTGTCCTGCTGCCAGGCGGTTTCCGCCTGCAGGCGATCGGTTTCGGCAGCGGTTACAGCCTGAGAAATGGCCTGAAACTGTTGATACCACTGCAGTAAAACCTGCTGACGTTGATGCTGAGAAGTGAGTACCTGCTCCTCTGCCACCCTTTGCTCCAGCTGGCCGGTAAGCAGCTGAACCTGCTCGTTATCCAGCAGAGCCATGCCGCCAGCCTGGGCTTTGAGCGTCTCCAGTGCCTGACGGGCATTTTTATGTCGCTCAAAAACGCTGGCCGACAGGCGGCCGTAGATCTCCGTGCCGGTCAGTTCTTCCAGCAGCTCGGCGCGGCTGTTGGCATCGGCATTCAGGAAGGCCGCAAACTGCCCCTGTGACAGCATCATCGATTTGGTGAAGCGTTCAAAATCCAGCCCGGTCAGCGCGGTCAGCATCTCCAGCTTGTCCTTGACCTTGTCGGCAACGATCTGGTTGTCTTCGCAGCGGGCCAGCTCCACTCGCGGTGCCTGCAGGTTGCCGTCCGCCACGCCACGCGCCCGGTTCTGGCTCCAGAAAGCACGCCAGGCCACGCCTTTCACCTCAAACTCCACTTCGGCCAGGCATTCTGAAGTGTCGCGCGTCATCAGGTCATTCTGCGACTGCGACAGTTTTCCCAGTCTGGAGGTTTCGTGATACA
This sequence comes from Erwinia sp. 009765445, assembly GCF_058137865.1. Classification (NCBI taxonomy): domain Bacteria; kingdom Pseudomonadati; phylum Pseudomonadota; class Gammaproteobacteria; order Enterobacterales; family Erwiniaceae; genus Erwinia; species Erwinia sp. 009765445. The sequence goes on along the minus strand of NZ_JBYUWC010000015.1, from coordinate 75,367 downwards.
GCGCCAGGCAGATTGCATCCAGTAGCGTGGTCTTACCCGCGCCGGTCGGGCCGGTAATGGCGAACAGGCCGTTGCTGGCAAACGGCTCGGCGGTGAAATCAATTTTCCATTCGCCCTTCAGCGAGTTGAGGTTTTTAAACCGCAGCGTCAGGATCTTCACAGCTGTTCCTCGTCATCAATTTCGGCCAGCGTCTGGTTGAACAGCAGGGTGGCTCGGGCCAGCCGCTCCGGCTCTTCATCGGTTTCCATCGCCAGACGACGGGTGAAGACTTCCTCCACGCTCAGCTCACTCAGCGTTTCATTATTTTGACGGTCAATGGCCTGCTCGCGCTGTTCACGGCTGCGGCGCAGCAGCACAACTTCCACAGGCAGTTCCAGCGTCATCTCCTGAATACGACGTTGCAGATCGTTCAGCCATGCGCCGGTGACAATTTCGATATCCAGCCACACCGTTTTGCCATCTTCGCGCGGTTGGATCTCCGCCAGCTGGTTTTCGATCTCCTCCAGCGAGCCTTTAATCATCTGCATTGGCTGGAATAACGGGATATTCAGCGGTTGCACGCTGCTCAGCTTGCCGTCGGTGAACCCGACCAGAAAGACGCTTTTCTCCTTACCCAGCTCGTCAAAGCTGAGTGGGATCGGCGAACCGCTGTAGCGGATATGTTCAGTGTTGGCGATGCGTTGTGCACGGTGAATATGTCCCAGCGCGATGTAATCTGCTGGTGGGAAGGCCTGCGCGGGAAAAGCATCCAGCGTGCCGATATAGATATCGCGCACCGCGTCACTTTTGGTCACGCCCATCGTGGTCAGATGCCCGGTGGCAATGATCGGCAGCGGCAGGTCCATCGCCTCCCGCTGAGCCTGCGCTTCCTGCCAGCACTGCTGGTAATGGATGGTGATCGCTTCCAGCAGGGTTTGCTGTTTTTCATGACCTGACTGACCCGCCTTACTGGTGGTGATATCTCGCGGGCGCAGATAGGGAATAGCACAGAGCAGGGCACCAGGCTGGCCGTCGCGGGTATTGAGCAGCAGAACCTGTTCACGTGGGTCATCGCTGGCTGCGGCAATCACCCGAGTATTCAGGCAGGCCAGCAGTTCGCGGGATTCGTTCAGCGTGGCGACTGAATCATGGTTGCCGCCGAGGATCACCAGCTGGCATTGGGTCTGCTGCAGCCTGACCACAAAGCGGTTGTACAGCTCGCGGGCGTAGCTGGGCGGCGAGCCGGTATCGAAAATATCGCCTGCCACAATGATGGCATCCACCTGATGGGTTTCAGCCTGCGCCAGCAGCCAGTCCAGAAAGGCCTGGTGCTCTGCGGCCCGGCTCTTGGTGTAGAAAAACTGGCCCAGATGCCAGTCAGCGGTATGAATCACTCGCATGGGATCCCTTCGGTGCGGAAAGCTGATCCGACGATTATAAACAGCCCCGGCAAAAACCCCAGCGCGAAAGGCGTTTGCACCTTCAAAAAAGTGTTATAAAACGGTGTTCTTACCGGTGCTTTTTTCATAAAACTGTCATAAAACTGACGCATAATGACGCCGCAAATCCAGTGACATTCCGTCACAGTAGCAGGAGCAATAATGGCTAAGCGCATTCTGGTGGTCGAAGATGAAGCCCCAATCCGTGAGATGTTGTGTTTCGTTCTGGAGCAAAATGACTATCAACCTATTGAAGCTGAAGATTACGACAGTGCCATCAATCTGCTGATCGAACCCTGGCCTGATTTGATTCTGCTGGACTGGATGCTGCCGGGTGGCTCAGGCATTCAGTTTATTAAACATCTCAAGCGCGAAGCGATGACCCGCGATATCCCGGTGATGATGTTAACCGCGCGTGGTGAAGAAGAAGACCGCGTGCGTGGTCTGGAAGTGGGCGCAGACGATTACATTACCAAACCGTTCTCGCCAAAAGAGCTGGTGGCCCGAATTAAAGCGGTGATGCGCCGTATCTCGCCAATGGCTGTGGAAGAAATGATTGAGATGCAGGGACTGAGCCTGGACCCGTCTTCGCATCGCGTGATGTCCGAGACTCAGCCGCTGGAAATGGGCCCGACGGAATACAAACTGCTGCACTTCTTTATGACTCATCCGGAACGTGTTTACAGCCGCGAACAGTTGCTTAATCACGTATGGGGAACTAACGTGTACGTCGAAGATCGTACCGTTGACGTGCATATTCGCCGCTTGCGTAAAGCGCTGGAAGTCACCGGGCACGATCGTATGGTGCAGACGGTTCGCGGAACAGGTTATCGTTTCTCTGCACGCTACTGATCGTTCGCACTGGAGTCTTAACCGTGTTGGAACGCCTCTCCTGGAAGAGATTGCTGTTTGAGCTGGTGCTTGCCTGCATGCCCGCCCTGGTGCTGGGGCTGCTGGTTGGCTACCTGCCCTGGCTGCTGTTGATTTCCGTGCTGGCCGTATCAGGCTGGCACTTCGCGAATTTACTTCGTTTATCTCACTGGCTGTGGGTTGACCGCAGCATGACCCCTCCTGCCGGACGCGGCAGCTGGGAACCTCTCTTCTATGGCCTTTATCAGATGCAGGCGCGAAATCGTCGGCGTCGCCGCGAGCTGGGCAGCCTGATCAAGCGCTTCCGCAGCGGGGCGGAGTCGTTACCCGACGCGGTGGTGCTGACTACGGAAGAGGGGACGATTTTCTGGTGTAACGGCCTGGCACAGCAGATGCTGGGATTGCGCTGGCCGGAGGATAACGGCCAGAACATCCTCAACCTGCTGCGTTATCCGGAGTTCACCCGCTATCTTCGCCAGCGCGATTTCTCCCGCCCGCTGACCCTGGTGCTGAACAGTCATCGCCATTTGGAATTCCGCGTGATGCCGTACAGCGAAGGCCAGTGGCTGCTGGTAGCGCGCGATGTGACGCAGATGCATCAGTTGGAAGGGGCGCGCCGCAATTTCTTTGCCAACGTCAGCCACGAGCTGCGCACGCCGTTAACGGTGCTACAGGGTTATCTGGAGATGATGGAAGAGTCGGATATGAAGGGCGCGCTTCGCGATAAGGCGCTGCACACCATGCAGGAGCAGACCCGCAGGATGGACGGGTTGGTGAAACAACTGCTGACATTGTCCCGCATTGAAGCGGCACCGGCGCTGGATCTGCAGGAAAAAGTCGACGTGCCGATGATGTTGTGGCTGTTGCAGCGTGAGGCGGAGACGCTCAGTCAGGGACGGCATGAAATTCATTTTAATACCGATCCGAATCTGCGGGTATTCGGCAATGATGAGCAGCTGCGCAGTGCGATTTCAAACCTGGTGTATAACTCGGTAAACCATACGCCAGAAGGCACACGTATTGATATCAGCTGGCTGAAGACGTCGCAGGGAGCGCAGTTTAAGGTGAAGGATAACGGTCCCGGCATTGCGGCAGAGCATATTCCCCGCCTGACGGAGCGTTTCTACCGGGTGGATAAAGCCCGCTCACGGCAGACCGGCGGCAGCGGGTTGGGGCTGGCAATCGTGAAGCATGCGCTCAGCCATCACAACACGCGGCTGGATATCACCAGCCTGCCGGGCAAAGAGACCTGTTTCAGCTTTTCACTGCCGCCGAGGTTGATTGTCAGCAACGAATTGTCCCAGAATGCGGTTCGTTGACCGAATCGGAAGTTCAGGATGAAAAAGCTGTTTTTCGCGCTATTGTTGATGCTCAGCACGATGGCCCAGGCACAAGAGGGCATGCTGGCGGGGAACCTGACCAGCGTCGGGTCGGATACGCTGGGCAATCTTATGACCCTGTGGGGAGAGAGCTTTAACCAGCAGTATCCCGGCGTGAACGTGCAGATCCAGGCAGCCGGTTCGTCTACTGCGCCGACGGCACTGGCAGCCGGGGCGGCACAGCTTGGTGCGATGAGCCGCCCTATGCAGGCCGTTGAGCGGCAGCTGTTTGAAAACAGCTATGGCTATCCGCCACTGGCGGTTCCGGTTGCCATGGATGCGCTGGTGGTGGTGGTCAATCAGGACAACCCTCTGCAGGGGCTGAATGCGCAGCAGCTCGATTCGGTGTTTTCTGTCACCCGTCGATGTGGCGGGGCTTCTTCGATTAATCGTTGGGGAGATCTGCAACTGGGTCAGCCCGGCTGGGCGAAGCGTCCTCTTCAACGGTTCGGCCGCAACTCTGCTTCCGGTACCTGGGGCTTCTTCAAACAGCAGGCGCTGTGCAACGGGGATTTCCGTAATGATGTGGGGGAATATCCTGGCTCGGCTGCCGTGGTGCAGGCGGTGGCGGGTACCCTGAACGGCATTGGTTACGCCAGCATGGGAATTCACCTGAGCGGGGTGAAGACGCTGCCGGTTTCCCGCGAGGGCAACAACTGGATTGCACCCACCGCGGAGAATATCCGCAGCGGCCTCTATCCATACGCCCGTCCCCTCTATATCTACGTCATCAAAGCGCCCGGCAAGCCGCTGGAGCCGCTGACCAGAGCCTTCCTGCAGCATGCGCTCTCTGCGCACGGACAGGGGCTGGTGAAGCAGGCGGGCTATCTGCCGCTTTCCGACGAGCAGATTGCTCAGGCCCGGAAAATGATCGGCGGGTAGGCTGGCTTTACGGCTTCTTTTCATGCTTAACATGAATTTTCTTCATGCATAGTGAAATTTCCTCGGTTGCCGCTGAAAGTTTCTCATGACATTCTGCCTGTCAGCCATATAGACATCCAGAAGTCTAAAGATAACCAGGCGAAACTATTTCACAGGTAAATTATGCGCCGCATGCGCGGGCCAGGAGTGACCAGATATGCAAAGAGATTCCGCTCAGTACCGTGCCGAAGTGGTCGGCAGTTTCCTTCGTCCGGCAGCCATTAAAAAGGCCCGTGAACAGTTCCAGGCCGGAGAAATTGATGCACCAGCCCTGCGCCGTATTGAAGATGAAGCGATCCGCGATGTGGTCACCCATCAACGCGCCTGCGGCCTGAAAGTGGTCACCGACGGTGAGTTCCGCCGCGCCTGGTGGCACTTCGACTTCTTTGACGGTCTGGAAGGCGTTGAGCGTTACGAATCCGAACAGGGCATTCAGTTCAACGGTGTACAGACCAAAGCGCACGGTATCCGCGTTATCGGCAAGCTCGGCTTCGGTAACCACCCTATGCTGGAAGACTTCCGCTATCTGCAAAGCATCAGCGGCGATGCGGTTGCTAAAATGACCATCCCAAGCCCAAGCGTGCTGCACTTCCGTGGCGGTCGTAAAGCCATTGATGCCAGCGTCTATCCGGATATGAATGCCTACTTCGACGACCTGGCGCTGACTTACCGTGAGGCGATCAAAGCCTTCTACGATGCGGGCTGTCGCTACCTGCAGCTGGACGATACCGTCTGGGCCTACCTGTGCTCAGAAGATCAGAAAAATCAGATCCGCGAGCGCGGTGACGATCCGGAAGAGCTGGCCCACATCTATGCGCAGGTGCTGAACAAAGCTATCGAAGGCAAGCCGGACGACCTGACTATTGGTCTGCATGTCTGCCGGGGTAACTTCCGTTCCACCTGGATCTCAGAAGGCGGCTACGAGCCGGTGGCCGAAATTCTGTTTGGCACGGTGAACATTGATGCTTTCTTCCTGGAATACGATAACGAACGTTCAGGCGGCTTTGAGCCTCTGCGCTTTGTTAAGCCAGGCAAACAGCAGGTGGTGCTGGGTCTGATCACCACCAAAAATGGCGAGCTGGAAAACCCGGAAACCGTGAAAAAGCGCATCGCGGAAGCGGCGCAGTATGTCAGCCTGGATCAGATCTGCCTGAGCCCGCAGTGTGGCTTTGCCTCAACGGAAGAGGGCAACAGCCTGACCGAAGAGCAGCAGTGGGCGAAGCTGCGTCTGGTGGTCGATATCGCTAACGACGTCTGGTAACGCCGCGTCAGATTGTGTAAAAGGCGCGGGAAACCGCGCCTTTTGTGCATCTTGCGGCAAATTTCTGCAGAAAATAACCCCGCAGCGAACAAAAAAAATACAAATCATGTAATGCTTACCAGCAATAAACTGAAGTGATGAACTGGCTAAGAGGATTTTTGCGCTATATCACTCTGCTTTCTCAATCCCGTGTTGCCTTTCTCCGCTATAAACGGTTTACTTACCGCCGTTTTTACGTTATCCCCCTGTAAAAAGATCATAATCCGCGCAATTCCGCCACGAAGCGACACCGGACCAGGAGATTTCCCTGTACCGGTTTGAAAATCTGGTGTTTTTAGGGCAGGCAGGGCGATAAAGCTGACATCACGATTTCAATCACACCAGTAACAGGCTAATCCTCTGCTTATGACTAACCGTTTAACTTCCAAAGACATTCTCGCACTGGGCTTTATGACATTTGCCCTGTTCGTGGGTGCCGGTAACATTATTTTCCCGCCGATGGTGGGCATTCAGTCCGGTGAACACGTCTGGATCGCCGCACTTGGCTTCCTGATCACCGCCGTTGGCCTGCCGGTCATTACCGTTATCGCGCTGGCGCGTGTTGGCGGCGGTATTGACGCCCTCAGCTCACCGATTGGTAAAGCGGCCGGGATTGTGCTGGCCACCGTTTGCTATCTGGCCGTTGGCCCGCTTTTCGCCACCCCGCGTACCGCCACCGTCTCCTTCGAAGTGGGGATTGCCCCGCTGACCGGTGATGGCGCGATGCCGCTGTTTATCTACAGCCTGGTCTACTTCGCGCTGGTGATTGGCATTTCACTGTATCCGGGCAAGCTGCTGGATACCGTCGGGCATATCCTGGCTCCGCTGAAAATTGTGGCGCTGACTGTACTGGGCGTCGCTGCGCTGTTATGGCCAGCCGGTGGCATTGCTCCGGCAACAGAAGCCTATCAGCATGCCGCTTTCTCCAGTGGTTTTGTCAATGGCTACCTGACTATGGATACGCTGGGCGCGCTGGTGTTCGGTATCGTTATCGTTAATACCGCCCGTTCACGTGGCGTCAGCGAGTCTTCCCTGCTGACCCGTTACACCATCATTGCCGGTCTGATTGCTGGTATTGGTCTGACGCTGGTCTATCTGACCCTGTTTAAACTGGGTTCTGACAGCGCATCGCTTGTTGACCAGAATGCTAATGGTGCCGCGATCCTGCATGCCTATGTTCAGCAGACTTTTGGTGGCATGGGCAGCTTCTTCCTGGCCGCGCTGATCTTTGTGGCCTGTATGGTCACAGCCGTGGGCCTGACCTGCGCTTGTGCGGAGTTCTTTGAGCAGTATCTGCCGCTGACCTATCGCCAGCTGGTGTTTATCCTCGGCCTGTTCTCAATGCTGGTTTCTAACCTGGGGCTGAGCCACCTGATCCAGTTTTCCATTCCGGTACTGACTGCGATTTATCCTCCGTGCATTGTGCTGGTGTTGCTGAGCTTCACTCTGAGCTGGTGGAAGAAAAGCAGCCGTATCATCGCGCCAACTATGCTGGTCAGCCTGCTGTTTGGTATCGTTGATGCAATCAAAACCACCCAGTTTGCCAATCTGCTGCCAGGCTTCGCCACTCATCTGCCGCTGGCCGATCAGGGTCTGGCCTGGCTGCCGCCGTCACTGGTGATGCTGGTGCTGGTCGCCATTTACGATCGGGCTATGGGGCGTCAGCAGGTTAGCGCGCATCAGCAATAATAAATGTGATACCTTCTCCGGACCGCTTCCGGCAGGAGAAGCAAAGATTGTGAAGATACAAAGATGACTAAAAATACGCTCAAAAAGGGACTGAGTACCCGCCATATTCGTTTTATGGCGCTGGGGTCGGCTATTGGCACCGGGTTGTTCTATGGTTCGGGCAGTGCCATAAAAATGGCCGGACCGAGCGTGATCCTCGCTTATATCATCGGCGGCGCAATCGCCTACATCATTATGCGCGCACTGGGCGAAATGTCGGTGAACAACCCGCAGGCCAGTTCGTTCTCGCGCTACGCCCAGGATTATCTTGGCGGGCTTGCCGGATACATCACCGGCTGGACCTACTGCTTCGAAATCCTGATTGTCGCTATCGCTGACGTTACCGCCTTTGGCATCTATATGGGCGTCTGGTTCCCGGACGTGCCGCACTGGATTTGGGTGCTGAGCGTGGTGTTGATCATTGGTGCCATCAATATGGCCACGGTTAAGGTGTTCGGTGAGGTCGAGTTCTGGCTGTCACTGGTCAAAGTGGCCACCATTATCATCATGATCGTCGCCGGTATCGGCATCATCTTCTGGGGCATTGGCAATGGCGGGCAGGCAACGGGCATCAGTAATTTGTGGACCCACGGCGGCTTCTTCGCCCACGGGGTGATTGGCATGGTGCTGTCGCTGCAGATTGTGATGTTCGCCTACGGTGGCATTGAGATCATCGGTATCACAGCGGGGGAAGCGAAAAACCCTGAAACATCTATTCCAAAAGCGATCAATACCGTTCCACTGCGAATCCTGGTGTTCTACGTAGGGACGCTGTTCGTCATTATGTCCATCTACCCATGGAATCAGGTCGGAGTTGACGGCAGCCCGTTCGTGCTGACTTTCCAGCATTTGGGTATTGCAGCGGCGGCGGCCATCCTGAATTTTGTGGTGATCACGGCTTCACTGTCAGCGATTAACAGCGATGTGTTTGGCGTGGGGCGTATGATGCACGGGATGGCGGAGCAGGGGCATGCGCCTAAAGTCTTCTCTGCCGTCTCTCGCCGTGGCGTGCCGTGGGTAACCACAGTAGTGATGATGGCGGCGATGCTGATCGCTGTGTATCTGAACTACCTGATACCAGAAAAAGTGTTCCTGGTGATCGCCTCACTGGCAACCTTTGCCACCGTCTGGGTGTGGATTATGATCCTGTTTGCTCAGATTGGTTTCCGCCGCAGCCTGACTAAAGAGCAGGCTAAAGAGCTGAAGTTTGCCATGCCAGGCGGCAAGTACACTGCCATGTTGGGTATCGTGTTCCTGTTCTTTATTATCGGGCTGATTGGCCACTTCCCCGACACGCGAATTTCGCTGTATGTCGGTATTGGCTGGTTACTGCTGCTGCTCGTAAGCTGGATTTTTGTGCGTAAGAGAGTGGCTCAGTAATTCTGCAGCTTCTTTCAGTGTGGCCACGCCATCCTTTCAGAAGGGCCGGAGAGATCTCCGGCCCTTTTTTATCAATTCGGTTGATCAGGCGATATCAGCGTATCTCTGATTTCTGACTGATATTGCCTGTAGCCGGTTAATCCTGCTATCAGAAGCGATAACCAACGCCAATGTTGAAGCCGTTGATGGAGTAATTTTTCACTTTGCTGTCGACATCCAAAGTGTCGTATGAGCTGGTGCCGTTCAGCGAGGAAATATCTACGCTGCTATGATAATTTTCCTTACCCGTCATATAGGTAAATGAGCCGATCAGGCTGTACGAAGAATCCCACTCATAGCGATACTTCAGGTTCACACCTTTAATATCTTTGAAGTTCTGCACCTTGCTCTGAGCATAACCAAGCGTCACTGTCTGATTGTCAGCCAAGGCAAAAGGGGAAAAGGCAACAGAGGAAAGTAAAATGGCGATAATTGATAATTTATTCATTACATCATCCTTAATGAAGTAAATGTATACCAGAGAATTGAAAAATAGTTTTTTTGCAACGACAGGGCGATATAAACTGCCGGAAAAGACGTGCAGGGCGAATATTAACGATTTAAGGTTTGATAAAAAAGTATGAGAACGTGACGAAAATGCTTTGAAGATCAAATAATTGTAATTTTTTTGAAAGAGTAATGGATCCCGTTATTGATATCCGTAATCATTTCCCCAGGGTATTTTTATTTCTGTTGATGAAAGGATATTTATGTTTTCCTTTGCAGGGACTCTGTTTCAGGAACGCAAAGATTCCAGACTGCGACCGGAATTAATCAGATCGCTGCTTGGAATTTTATTGATCAGAGCTGCGTTGATAAAATTCACTTCCTTCAGCGAACGAAGACTTCCCTGACTCTTTTGGAAAAAATAAAATAAGGCACCCAAATAACTGTCCCGGTAATGGAACCGGTCAGAATCCCAATGTCATGATTTTGAAGAGCAACATTGTACAGTACGTTTGGGACGACAGTTAAAGTGAGGGATAAAACAAGACCTGAAAAATAGTATATAATCATCACGTTACGGGTTTTACTGGCCTTTCGGAGGAAAGACCAGGTCGCCATGACCGTCACGATATACATTGCGAACATGGATACAATCAGGGTGATTGCATAGTAACTGATAAATGCTGTTTCTTTAAAATGGGAAATAATTAAGTTCAAATAGTGGTAAATGTTGAAAGGGATAAATATCAAGCTGAGGATCAGCCCCAGAGCCGGAAGATAAAGCCAGCCATTAATTCTCTCCTTTTCTTTGTTTTCGCAACTATCGCACAATCCGGATTCCGGATTGGCGCTGTTGGTTTCACAATGATGACACGACATTTTATTAATCCTTTAACAAATGATGAGCAATGGTTCCTTTCGGTTTCAGGTGCATCCAGTTACTTAGCCGGTATGGGTGAATAACTGAGAACAACCTGATTGTAATAAAAAAAGAAGCACAGTGAGTCTATGTGCTTCTGTGTGCTCATTCAATGAAATAATTAGTTTTTCTGCGCTAACAGTCCTGGAAGCTGGCTTTCAGCCCAGTAAGGCAGGAACAGGTCTGTTACGTATTTATCTGGGCCAGCCCGGAAAATTGAACACAGGCTTAATGATTGTTATTCATATCAGATGGAGTGGATTATTTGTAAATAAACTGATAATCCAGAATATAAGAACCCAGATTGTTGCTGCGTGCCGTCACCCAGACTTTGTTCATACCCGGACTTTGCTTCTTATATAATTCTTTCCTGTTTGTGCAGAGTTGGATCCACCTCTGAGTATGGGCGTCTTTAATCCATAATCCGGCTTCACAGTGACTGGACTTTCCTGTCGATGGACCAGGAAAAGTTATCTCATACTCAGATTTATATTGATTTATCTCTCCGGGTACAAGATAAACACAAACGTCATAGAAGTTCAAAATGCTTACTAAGCCGATGCAAAAACCACCCCCAAAAGACTTCAGAACATACGCTGGTGTTTTACCAACAGGTCGGTAATAGGTGGTGTGCCCGGCAAAAACAAGTCCGATGATACTCCCGACGGTGATGTATGTTGTCAATTCGGGAATGGTTTTCATTAACACCGTACGTCTTCCGATGCCGGAGGCCCATAGCATATACCAAAACCATAACCCCAGGATTGCGATAACAAGAATCCCTACAAGGTGTTTTTTCTTTTTGTTTTCAAAGTAAACATTATTTTTCATATTATTTTAGCGAGGTAAGCTTCTCTTTCACTGTATTCAGTCCTTTGTCTCCCTGCGTGTGGGATATGTCTGCCACCTTTAGGGAGTTATTATGCTGTGCAACAGCATAAGGCAGAACAGGTTTCAATTAAAGCCTGGCATTACACTGTGGGCTATATCAGGGATCATATTAAAGCCAGCCTTTACTGTCGATTATGCTGTGGGGCTATTAGGTTGGAATCCTGGATTTGAGAGAGGGAATAGGGGATGGATGCTGATTGAGCAGGGGGCGTTGATTCCCAGGCTGGCTAAGAAGTGGCGATAACTGACAGGTGTGTAAAGTAAAATCCCAACAGCGAAGAGCTGGGATTCCGTTAGCTACGATATTTAATTGCTAATAAATATAATCAACCATGTTGCATATGCCAGTCTTGATAGCCAAAGAAAAAGTGCACCAAAGGATAGATCAAATTTTGTTAAAAAAACCTTAATAAAATAAAATGGTTTTTCATCATCAAGTAATCCTGGGTAAAAATACTTCCCATATAGTGCAAAGAAAAAAATGATATCCCCCCTGACAAATTAGATATTAATGATAAATCATCGAATCCCTTTCAATATTCAGCTATTGCTGCTGATATATACCCAAGAACTAGAAAAGCCAATGCGTAGTTTGATAATGTGTCGCGTTTAAAAAAATAAAATTAAAATAAAGCAAGGAGTCCTTTCCTACTTTAACGCCACCAAGCCTCCTATAAACAAAAAATAAAAAAGCACACTCCCCACAACAACAAAAAAACAATAATATAAAAGATGGCGCATTAAGAATAATATCATTTGAAATCATGGTGGTATATTTCCTTAGTTGAATCACTGTTCAGATCTACTTTTTCATCATGAGATCCAGTGGCAGAACCTGTAAAACCAATGCCAGGCCCAACAGAGAAGGAAAAGCCAATGCCATCTTTTCCGCTAGATATTCCTACAGAACCGGGACCAAAACCGAGACTAGTTGAATAATCACGGTTTAAGTCGCCAAACAATCCTGGGAAATATGGACCAAAATCAATACCTACCGAAGCACCAGCCTTAACACCAAACTCTTTTGTATAACCTGTAGAAATAGAGAAATAATCATTATTAATCTCAGCTCCTCCTTTCAAAGCAAGTCCCACGCCACCTGAAACCTCAACTTTTCATTAGTTTTAACCTTATACTCTGTCCCCCAAGAAGGCCCTTCGCCAGTAGCAATACGATTCATCCCTTCTTGAGTCTGCTCCGGCGTCAAATTGTTGTCCTGCGCATACTGGTTCCAGGAAGCAACTGCCAGACCATAATTTCCGAGTCCACTCGGTAGCGAAAGGTTGTTGTTCTCGGACGAGTTTTTACCCGCCTGAGCACCGGCCACCACATCGGCAGTGCTGTCACCGGCAACGCCACCTGCCAGTCCTGACGCCAGGGTTGCCAGTGCACTGATGGTCTGTTTCTGATCCTCACTCAGTTTGTCCCTGTCCACGCCCGGATAAAGCTGTTGTGCGATAAACTCACCGGTGGTAGCGCCTGCGGCTCCTGCCAGCGCGCTGTTGCCGTTAATCTGTGCGACTACAGCACCCAGCACGGCGTGGGCCATCAGGTTCGCCTCAACGTTCACCACATCCTTGCCGTCCGGGCCTTTGGTGGTGGTCATATCGTGAATGACCTCCGCCAGATACGGACTCGCACCGCCCGCTATGGCCTTCGCAAGGTCACCACCGGCCAGACCCTGTACCGCAGCGGTTGCGGCCTGGATAGCCTGCTGAACCTTACCACCGGTGCCGAATCCACTGTCGTTAAACGCCTGATTATAGAACGTCTGGTAAGCCTGGCCGCTGATATCATCTGCTGTTGGCGTTTTGCCCGGATTGGCTTTGCGCCAGTCAGCTTCTGCCGTTTTCAACTGCTCCGGCGAGACGTTCTTCATCTTGCCGTTAGCGTCCCTGGTCGCAATAATCTGCCCCTGCGTCCTTGCAATATCCCCAACCTGAACCCCTATCTCACCTATCAGCTGCGCTTCCTGCAACCGCCGCTGCTCTTTCTCCTTGTCGAAGATGGCCACCAGACCCGGATTGGCATTCTCCACGTCTCTGCTGAGCTGTGAGACGTCCTGCGTCTGCTTATCCGTATCCCGGACGATTATCGTGCCTTTGCTGACCGCCGACTTCGTGGTGGAACTGTCACTGCCTGAACCGTTCACCCCGACCAGCAGGCCGTTGGCGAGGTTACTGACCAGCGATTTCCCGACGTCACCCAGCACGCCACCGTCAGCCACGCCGCCGCCGGTGCTCACACCCGCGCTCTGGTGCTCCACCTCATACTCCGCGCTGTTGCGGATATCGCTGAACCCGATGGTGCCGGTATCCAGCCGGTTGTTGTCTGAGGTGGCGGTACTGCCGATAACCGCCCCGTCAAGCTGCGTGTGCTCTCCCACAGTAATGTCGAACCCGCCTTTCCCGGCGAAGATGCCGCTCTGCTCCTGCACGCTGTCATAGCTGCTGTGCATTTTATCCCGGCTCACGCTGGCTGACGCACTGCCGCCACCGCCCATCACCGCCACGCTGGCTCCCGCACTGGCGTTCTGCTGCTTCGCGTCGTAGTCGTCCGAGTCCTGCTCGCTGGTCAGGGTCAGGTTACGGCCCACGTCGAGGATGACCTTTTCGCCACTGACCTGTGCGCCCGTCAGGGTGGTGTCGCGCCTGCTGTTAATGGTCAGATTATTTCCGGCGCTGACGGTGGTCTCGGTATGGCTCACGCCATTGCCGGTCTCACTGCCTTTGCCCCTGTTCACGCTGGCATTCACCGTCAGTCCGTTCGCTCCCTGACCGAAGTTGATTCCCGGCCACGATTTGACCGGGAACATTTTTATTGTGGATCGGATGGGGGAGATTTTCGGGCTTTACGCTCGTCTATTTTGGCGAAGATCCATATCCTTGCTCCTGAGGCTATCCCAATAATTAAGCTTACAACGGATAGGTAACTTAAAGACCTTTTGGAACAATCAATTTTCCCTGAGGTGATTAATTCTAGAATTACATTGTTAACAAAGAAGATAAATGCAAAAAAGCAAAAGCTATAAAAAATTGTGCTTAACAAAAAAGCAGTAAAAGTTGCTCTCTTCAGGTTGTTTTTAGTTTCCATTAACTTTATCCTTAACTTTATTGCTTATTATTTCTCCTCCGATGCCACCAAACATATCATTTACTTCCCCAGGGAAGGGAGCTAACTGTCCGAACTTTCCGCCAGCCCAAGCCCCTAAAGCTGCACCGGCAACAGCCCCGACATCTGCACCATCCGTAAACACCGCGCCACCTGCCGCTATGCCCACGTTTGGCCATATGTCGCGCCCCGGAGCCAGCGCCCCGGTTATTCCGGCTGCCAGGCTGCTGCCGTAATCCCAGGTTTTATTTTCATTGCCCGGTCGGCTCAGATCGAACCACTGATAAGTGCCGTTGGCTATTTCTGCTATTGTTGCACCTGCAACAACTTTTCCGATGCTTGCCGCAGGCCCCAAATACCACGCACCGGCAATCAGCACGCCATCTTTATAACCGTCAACGATAGCTTTGGTGATATTAGCCCCTTCCGGTAAATCACCTTTCGCATTCTTGCTCAGCGCCGCGTTGATTTCATCTGTGGTTGCGCCAGCCTCGATCATTGCAGATCCCAGAGAAGCCGCTGCCTGACCGTAGCTGCCCATGCCTCCGGGCAGGGAGAGGTTGTTGTTGTTCGACGAGTTTTTCCCCGCCTGCGCTCCCGCCACCGCATCCGCCGTACTGTCACCGGCAACGCCACCCGCAAGACCTGCCGCCAGCGTTGCCAGCGCACTGATGGTCTGCCGCTGATCTTCGGTCACCTGGTCACGTGGCACGCCCGGATAGAGCTGCTGCGCGAGAAACTCGCCGGTGGTGGCCCCCACGGCTCCGGCCAGCGCACTGTTGCCGTTAATCTGCGCCACCACCGCACCCAGCACGGCATGGGCCATCAGGTTGGCTTCGGTGTTCACCTGGCCGGTTTTCGGGTCGGTGGTCATATTATGTATGACCTCCGCCAGATACGGCGCGGAACCGCCCGCAATGGCCTTAGCGATATCACCCCCCGCCAGACCCTGGAGTGCCGCCGTGGCCGCCTGGATACCCTGCTGGATGGCGCTGCCAGTGCCGAACTTCTGCATTTCGCCTTTGTATTCATCCGAGTTGCGCAGCATATCCAGATACGCCGCACGTTCTTGCTCCGTGGCGTTCTCCTTCAGCGGGCCGTACTTCTCTTTCGCCGCGTTCAATCCGTTGAGGTCTCCCTGCGTCCTGGCGATATCCGCTGCCTGGTTGCCGATTTCTCCCAGCAGCTGCGCTTCCTGCAACCGCCGCTGCTCCTTCTCCTTATCAAAGATGGGACTCAGCGTCTGATTGGCATGCTCAACATCGCGGCTCAGCTCATCGACGTTCTGTTTCTGCTTATCCTGGTCACGAATGGTAATGGTGCCTTCGCTTACCGCGGACTTCGTGGTGGAACTGTCACTGCCTGAACCGTTCACCCCGGTCAGCAGCCCGTTGGCCATATTCCCTGCGAACTGACCACTAATACTACCACCCGAGCTGATACCCACGCTCTGGTGCTCAACTTCATATTCAGCGCTGTTTTTGATATCGCTGAACCCCAGCGTACCGGTGTCGAGTTTATTCTTATCCGCCGTTGCCGTCGAACCGATGACCGCACCGTTCAGTTGCGTATGTTCGCCGACCGTCACATCAAAACCGCCCGCACCAGCGAAGATGCCGGTCTGTTCCTGCACTGTTTCAAAGGTGCTGTGCATCTTGTCGCGGCTCAGATTCACGGAGCCACTGCCGCCGCCCATGCTGATACTTCCTCCGGCGCTGACGTTCTGCTGCTTCGAGTCATAGTAGTCGCTGTCCTGCTCGCTGGTCAGGGTCAGGTTGCGGCCCACGTCAAGCGTGACTTTCTCGCCGCTGACCTGTGCGCCGGTGAGGGTGGTATCACGACCGCTGTTAATGGTCAGGTTATTTCCGGCGTTAACGGTGGTCTCACTATGGGTAGTGCCATTGCCGGTCTCAGAGCCTTTGCCTTTGTTGACGCTGGCATTCAGTGACAGACCATTGGCTCCCTGACCGAAGTTGATGCCGACTCCAATGGAGCCGCCCTTGCTCTCGTTTTTGCCCTCCAGCGTGTGGCTGTCCTGAGCTGAGGTGAGGTTAACGTCACGCGATGCGCTGAGACTGGCATCATTACCGGCCTGAAGCTGGCTGCCCTGAACGTTGATATCCGTTCCGGTGGCATTAATGGTCAGATTATTGCCTGCCGTCAGCGTGCTGCCCTGGTTACTGGTCTGTGTGGCTGTCTGGGTTGATTTGGATGACTGGCTGCCATAAGAGAGATTGACGCCGATCATACTGCCTTCACTGCCGCCAGCCCCGGCCAGTTGCGTGCCCTGGTAAGCCTGTACGCCGGTCAGTGCAGCTTTCACACCCTTAAGAGCTGCCAGCCTGTCATTGCTTTCACTGCTGGCATCGTTTGCGGCAGAGACCGCAGAATTAATTGTGCTACCGACAGCGCCAGAGAGTGCCAGCGTCAGGCCGCTCTGTTTCTGTTCTACGGTATGGGTCTGGCTGTTCTGATTCTCCGCCGCCAGGATATTGACTTCTTTACCTGTCAGGCTCAGATCTTTTCCTGCAAGCACGTCAGACCCTTGCACCGCCAGTTTGTTACCTGCGGTCAGGGTCAGGTTGCCCTGCGAGCTGCCAACGGTACTGCCAAGGCTGCTGCGGGTTGCCGCATCGTCAGTGATTTTCAGCGAGCTGCTGCCCACCGTGACGCCGATGCCACCGGTGCCGGACAGGCCACTTTTCGTTTCCTTACGCAGATGGTTTTCCTGACGGCTCTCATCAGCCGTGGTGATAGTCAGGTCATTGCCCGCAACCAGAGCCACATCGTGGGTGCCCACCACGTTGCTTCCTGAAACACTCAGGTCATGTCCGGCCTGCATCGTGACCGTATCGCCGTCGAAATTGCTGCTTACCGCGCTCTGGCTTTGCACTTCATCATGGGTGGTGACAGATTTTTTCGACAGCATACCGCTGCTGGTCTGATGGCTGTTTTCGGTAAGATGGTAAGACGCATCACCGCTGGTGATGGTGATATCATTACCTGCCACTACGCTCAGAGCTTCGCTGGCACTGACCGTTGCCGCTCTTGCATTCAGATCGTTGCCCGCCGACAGCAATACCTCACCATTACCGTTAATCTGGCTACCGACATCCGTGCTCTGCGCCAGGGTGCGGTCATTGCCTTTGCCCCAGCTTCCTTTTTCGCTACTGGTGGTGGTGATGGTATTCAGGTTCAGATCGTTCCCGGCGATGATCTTAGTCTGACTGTCCTTACCGCTGTTGCTGATTTGCGTCGCGGTCAGGTTAATGTTGTTCATAGCCTGCAGGCCCAGCGTACCATTATCGTTCTGCACGTAGATGCCTGCCGGACGATCGAAGGTGATGCTGCCCTGACTGCCGCCCAGGGTACTGATGCTGTTGATATCCCGACCTGCAATCGCCGTCAGGCTGCTGCCGCCCTGCAGTGTTCCGCCAATATTGTTGATATCGGTGCGAGCCTGCAGAGAGACCTTGTCACCACCGATAAAGCCGCTGTTGTTCAGGCTGTCTGCCGTCAGCTGCGTCACTTCACGGCCATTGATGTGCCCACTGTTGGTCAGGTCGTTGCTGACGTTGAGTGAGATGTTATTACCCGCCAGCAGTGCGCCACTGCCGTCGAGGTCGCCAGATTTGACGCGGGCATAAAGCTGCGGCACCAGTACGTCCTGAGTGGTGCCGTCCGGCAGGGTTATGGTCTGTTTAACCAGCCAGATCATATCGCTGGTCAGCAGCGCCATCTGCTGTGCCGTCAGCGCCACCCCGAGAGTCAGGTTGTAATCTTTCCCGAAAGTAACGCCGGCATCCATCAGTGCCTGAAACTGTGCTTCGTCGCTGCTGTAGCCGCTCAGGTAACGATTGCCGGTCAGCGCCACTACCTGCTGGCGGATCAGCTGCTGCTCGTAAAAACCATCTCCCAAACGCTTCAGCACATTGCCCGGATCCTGAGTGAACTGATTCTGCATATAATCACTGCCCAGCCACTGTTTTTTATTGGTAAAGCGGGGATCTGTCTCAATCAGGAAAGGCACGTCACTGCCGGGATGCAACTGCCAGAGGCTGCTATCCGGCAGGCTGGTGTTTGGGGCGATCATCTTTATCACGGTATCGCCATCACTGCCTGGCGGAACGATTTCAACCAACTGCCCGGAAGGTGGGGTCAGCGGCGTCTGTCCGGTATCCGCGGTGATATCGCCTGCGTGAATGATGGTGGTATCCGTTCCTGATGTGTCGCGCCCGGCGATAGTTGTTTCGCTGCCGCTGATTGCTGCATTTCCCTGCCACGCTATGGTCTGCAGGTCGATGGTCTGGATAATGTCGTCAGGGCTGTAGGTGTCGCTGTCCTTGCCCTGTGACGTTTTCGTGCCGCCAATACTGCCACCCGATTTTTTGGCATACCAGCGGATCTGTTTACCGATATCGGTGATCACCCGCTCACCCGTGGTCGCGATATTATTCAGCTCGCCGATGATGATGCCGAGCAGGCCTCCGGCAACAATGCGGCTGTCGTGGTTATTTACCCGGTCACTGTTGATGGTCAGATTGCCGCCAGCCATAATCTGACCGGGGTCGCTCTCGATCACCTGTGTCTCCGTGATGGTCCGGTCATACTGATATTCGTAGAAGGTCCGGCCGCTGGAGCCGTCCGGCATTATTGCGGCATGAACGCCATATTTATTCGAGGTGCTGGTATTCACATCGTCCCAGTTATAGCGGGTGGTTGAACTGCTCAAAACAGCTTCATGATGAGATGACTGCTCAACTACCACCACCTCTGTCACCAGATGGTCATTGATATTGTTAATCTCGCCGATATTGAGCGTCATATCCCCGGCGGATTCCAGCGTGGCGCTGTGGTTATTGAAAACTGAACTTTTGCCATTGGCCCGCCAGCTACCGTCCAGTATCCCGCCGATGGCAATGTCTCCGGCGCTGTAAATCAACCCGTGCTGATAGTTGTTTATGACACCAGCGCCGATATCCAGCCGGTCACGGGCGGCAATCGTTGCGGCCGTACAGTTTTCGGCCAGGTTATTCAGCGTGCCGGTGTGCAGCGCAACATGGTCGCCGTAGATGCGTCCGGTTCCGGTATTGGTCAGGGTAGAGGCTGAGACGTGCGTCAGCCCGCCATCAAGCAGGCCCCGGTTGATGACATCGCCGGAAATCAGCAGGTGATTTTCTCCGGCGCTGATTTCCGCCGACTGCTGGTTCTCCAGCCCGCCAGCCTGCAGGTTAAATACGCCACCAGCTTTAATCAGCGACTGATTCACCAGGCCATTTCCCACGGTGAAGTTCATATCCCCGTTAGCAATAACGTCACCCTGATTGAAAAAGGCCTGCTGTAAGACCAGTTTCATGGTGTTCTGAGACAGCACCCGGCCGTCGCCACTCAATGAATATGCGGTCAGATTCACGGCGCTTCCGCCAATCAGCGTGCCTGCGGTGTTGGTGAATGCCAGCGAGTTGCCGCCGTTGAAATTGAGCAGGGAAGCGGACGAAATCAGACCATCGCTGTTATTCAGGGTGCTGGCGGCGGTGATATCGAGCAGGTCATTTGCCCTTATTGCACCGTCTGAGTTATCGAGTTTGTCGCCTGAAAGAGTGACAGACTGGCCTTCAATGCCGGTGTTTTCGCTTTGGGTGTTACGGTTGATCAACTGAGCCGTGGTAAGGGACAGGTTTGTTCCTCCACGTATCAGCCCGGAAGTGTTGTCCAGGCCGGTCCCGCCTGCGTTGAGCAGCGCGTTGCCTGCTATCTGCATCTGCCCGCCAATGTTCGACAGGGTACCAGTATTCAGCTGCGCATCACCCCGGGCAATAATAGTGCCGCTGTTGTTATTTAACTGCTGGCCCTGCGTGTTGAGCTGCAGCGCGCCGGAGCTGATTAACTGCCCCGATGAATTGAGCAGAGCGCCCGTCAACAGCGTCAGGCTCTTGCCCGCATTGAACACGCCGCCGGTATTGGTCAGCGCGTTGCCACGGGTATTCAGATTAAGGCTGGTTCCCGCCTGAACGCGGCCGGACTGGTTGTTCAGTGCTTTGGTCGTGAGACTCAGGCCCGCGTCACTGGCAAGCGTGCCCTGCTGGTTGGACAGGTTCAGCCCGGTCACTGAGGCATTACCGCCTGCGGCGATAAACCCGCCAGTGTTATCAATATTGCCACCTTTAATCGTCAGGTTATCGTGGCTGAGAATGCCGCCATTATCTCCGCTGTAACGGTTAATAAGATCGCCATCCGCTAAAGCCAGCTTCATATCTGCACCGGCCTGCAGCAGGCCGCCCGCATTATTCAGGCCGGTGCTCTCCAGTGACAGGTTATCGGCTGCGGCCATCACACCGTGCTGGTTGTTGATCTGAGCCTGAGTATCAACCTGCAATGCACCGTTCTGCGCAGCAATCAGCTGTCCCTGCTGGTTATTCAGGTTGCCTGCCTTCAGCTGAACATTACCGTTTGCTGCAATGTTGCCCTGCTGATTATCCAGCATGCCTTCGACCGTTATGGAGAGATCGCCGCTGCCGTTGAGCAGCAGTGAACCCTGCTGATTGTTGAATGATGAGGTGTTCAGCGTCAGATTGAGGCCATTGCTGGCAATTTTACCGTCAGCATTATTCAACCCATCGTCAAAGGACAGTTGCAGATCGCTGGTTCCAAGCTGCTGAACCAGTCCCTGCTGACTGGAGAACGAGCGGGCATTGAGGTTCAGCGTATCAGCCGACATTTTGCCGCCATCGTTATTTATGGTGTCACGAGCGGTAGCCGTAAGCTGATGCGTGGCTGCCACGGTGGCCTTTGCCATACTGATGTTGCCTGAGCTGGCCTGCAGCAATATGTCATTACCAAAAGTCTGGCTGCCGCTCAGATCCACTGTTGTGCCTGTCGCAGTCAGTTGGCTCGCCGCGAAAGCCTGGCCGTTAATCTTCAGTTCGCCCTGGCTGGTCACGGTCAAATTACCTGCCGATCCCAGCGAGCCGTCGCTGTTCATGCCCGCAGCCAGTGCAGCTGTTGAACTGCTGGCGACCGAAGCGGCGCTCAGCGTGGTGTTATTGCTGGCGGCAATAATCCCGTTGTTATTAAGCATGCCCCCGGCCGTAATATCGGTGCTGCCTGCTGCATAAATTTTGCCGCTGTTATCCACCAGGTGTTGAGAGGTCAGTTGCAGGTTCTGTGAAGCGTTGATGCTGCCGGTATTGCCAATGCTGCCATCGGCATTGACAACCACATCACCTGCAGAGGAACCGATATTTCCGGCATTGTGGACGCCCACGCCGTTTTCGGTGCCCAACAGGCGGATTTTATTGGCATACATGCCGCCCAGACTTGCAACATCAATCGCGAGGGCCGGTGCAGTGCTGCCATCGGCGGCTTTGGCCGTCACCGCGTTATGATCGGCATCGACGTTGTTCCGGCCTGCGGTCACTTTCAGTTCGTTAGCCCAGATCCCGGCATTGACCTTTACCGCGCGGGCGATCAAATCGGTGCTGTCCTGACGGCTGCTGTCCATGCCTGCACCCTGAATGACAATCTCCCCGTTGTTCACGTCATAACCGGTGATTAAACCGTTATTCATTTGCACCTGGCCAGTGGTCAGGGTGGCGCGATGTGCGTTGATAAAGCCGCAGCCGTTACAGGTAATACCCGACGGGTTGGCAATGACGACCTGGGCTTTCTGGCCTGCGATTTCAATCATGCCGTTGAGCTGGCTGGCATTGCGTGCATTGACTTCGTTGAGGATGACTTTCGCCTCGCCTCTGGCCAGGTTGCCGTTGCCGTTCACCATTCCGGCCAGCTGGGTCTGTGTGCTGGTGTGACTGTTGTTCAGCACCACGCCCTTGTTATCAACATCAAACTGGCTGTAGACGTTGCGGGATACGCCGCCGCTACTGGGGGTCTGAATATTAATCTGGGGTGTGCCGTTAGCCGAGCTGATAATGGTCGGCTGCTGATTACCCGGAGCCTGACCGTCGGCGACGACTGCCGCAGTGGAAGTCAGGCTGACAAAGCCCAGAGAGATCAGCAGCGCAAATTGCAATGCAGAAAGTTTGCTGACCAGCCGGATCAGACTCTGACCCGATTCAGAAGAAGGAGAGGCGGTGCCGTGTGCCGACGTGGCGAATTCACCAACGACCATCAGCATGCCGCGGGCTTTATTGAAAACGATACGGTAGAAATTCTTGTTCATAATTACGTCCTTGTCAGCCCAATCAGTACTGCCAGTTAAGCGTGAAGCCTAGCGAAACCGGGTCGGTCCTGAATCCGTCAAGTTTGGAGAAGGGCACGGCGGCAAACAGGTCATAGCCCACGTTGAATGCCTGCCCGCGCAGGCCAATCGCGCCCCCGGCAAGGTGGTTGCCCACCAGATTTTCTGTGCCTTTGCCGCCGACTTCGCCGTAGTCGACGCCCACATACAGCTCCTGCTGCGGCAGTGGGGTGGCCCAGGCAAGGTCATTGCGTACAAACCAGCCACGATCGGCGTTCAGAGAGCGCTCGCCATCAAAACCCCGTACCGACCAGCGGCTGCCAATGGCAAACTGCTCCTGTGTCGTCAGAGGGGTGTTGCTGAACTGGCGCTGATACTGCACGTTGTAATGGAATTTCTGCGTGCCCAGCGTGAAGGGGATATTTAACTGCGCAGAGATCTGCACAATTTTGGACAGTGCCGTGGCCTCGCCAAAGCTCTCTTCTGGTGCGGAGAGCGCGCCGAACCAGCGGGTGCCGCGCTGATAGCTGATCCCAGCATCCAGCGTGGATTGCGCAATATAGTGACGGTGCTGTAAGCCAACACGCCACGCCGAGGTGCGGCGGCGCTGCACTTCCACTTCCGTATCGTTAACGTAGTTCTTTGACTCTTTCGCCAGCACGTCATAAGTCAGGGTGGTTTTCTGGCTGCCTGAGCGGTGCAGGATGCGGCTGAGCTGGAAATCCAGGTTCTGGCTTTTGCCGCTGTAGCGATAGTCCTGATTCAGCCCTGCAACCAGTTGGTGATAGTCATAGCTGTTGACCGTAAGCCCCGCGGTCCACCAGCCGAACGGCACCGAGTAGTGGCCGGTCAGGTTGCTGGTGCCTTTATCGTGATGTTTTTCCAGACTGCTGCTGGCGGACACATAGAAGAGGTCGCTGAACGAAAATGGGTTATCCAGCGAGACGGTCAGGCCACCCTGATAGCGACCAGTACTACGGGTGCCGGAATCATCCAGCGAAGCACCGATGCGCCACAACCGGCTTTGTTGCCAGCGCAGCAGCACATCGCTTTCGCCAGGACCGGTTCCCGGCACAATTTCCATACTGGCCTGCACGGTTGGCAGGCGCTGCAGGTTCTCCAGCCCTTGCTCAATATCACGCAGGTCAAGCAGCGCTCCGGCATGAGCCGGGAAAGCTCCGTACAGCGTAACATAATGGTCACTGTCAGGCGTCAGGATAACGTTATGCACTTTGCCTGGCACCACCACCAGTTTCAGCTCTTCGCTTTTCAGATCCTGGGCCGGAGCCAGCACGCGGGTGGTGATGTAGCCGTGGTCGATCAGGCGGTTCTGCAGGGTGCTCATCAGCAGGTTGATGCCTTTGCCGCCCAGGCAATGGCCAGCGGCCTGATTGCCCAGACGCTGCAACGGCAGCCAGCCGGGCAGGGCATCATTGCCGCTGAGGATCACCTTTGATATCGGGAAACAGGGTTTTTCATCCGGGAAAGATAAACGGTCAAATCGGTACGGCGGAGAAAGACGCACGTCAGGCGCGGGGGGATTCAGCTGCTGTTCCAGCGCTTTCTGACGCTGTTGCTGCAGAAGTAGCGGCTCATTAAAGTCTGCGGCGTTTACCGCAGGCAGCAAAAACAGCAGAGGAAAGGTAGTGAAAAAAGCAGCGCAGTTTTTACGGTTAACGATAAGGGTGAGAATCCCCTTCATTGACTAATCCTTGTCAAAAATAAATATTATTCAACCAGTTATTCCTGGTTTTGATGTTTTCAGGTTTTGCTTGCTGTGAGAACAAAAAAGGCCCACTACGGATAGGGGCTTTGTGTTGAACAGAAAGGATACTAAGTTACATTTTTTATCGAATCAACATGAAATCTTACGTATTCCTGTTGTTCTGAGGGTAGTTTGACCTGCGTTGTTAATGGTCAGAAAGTGCCTTAATCTGTTCGTAAATCGTCGGGTTCCCCAGCAGGATCGCATTGCCGTTCCTCAGGCCATTTCCGGCCAGAAAATCATTACTGACGCCGCCAGCTTCCCTGACCAGCACCAGCCCTGCCAGCGCATCCCACGCATTGGTATGCGGTTCGTAAAAGCCAATCAGGCGACCAGCCGCTACCCATGCCGCCGTCAGTGCGCCCGATCCCAGGCGGACAAACATACCCTCCTGCAGCAGCAGGCGCTGAATAAATCCGGTGATGATTTCCGGTGCAATCTTTGGTGAGTTGCTGATCCCGGTCACGCCTTCTTTTAGCGTCAGCCCCGGATGGACCTGCATTGGTGCCTCGTTTAGCCAGGCTCCGCCACCCCTGCAGGCGTGGAACACTTCATCATGGTTGGGATCGCAGATCACGCCGATGGCGGGTTCGCCGTCAACAATTACCGCAATGGAGACGCACCAGGCTGGCAGGCCGTTGAGAAAACAGCTGGTGCCATCAATCGGGTCCACCACCCACAGACAGGCAGCATCTGCCTGTGTTCCACCGCCTTCTTCGCCGAGAAAACCATCCTGCGGGAACTGCTGCTTCAACCGGTTACGGATCAGATCTTCCACTTCCCGATCGGCACGGCTGACCAGATCCTGCATGTTGCCCTCCTTGCGTTCGACAGCCAGTTGGGCGCGCTGCCGGAAGAACGAAAAGGCAAAAGCGGCAGCGTCTCCGGCCACCTCACGGGCAAAAAGATAGCGTTGTTGTAAAGCCTCTGGCGTCACGGTCAACTCCTCAGGTCATGATTGCGGATAATCGATCGGTGCGATCGACGAACGATCTATATTCTTCTCAATACGTTGCAGTGATGTGTCATATGGGCAAAGCGTGCCCACCGGGGTTGCCTTGCAGCCAGTGAACTTCAGCTCGCTGAGCAACGGAGGATTGCGCTGACTGAGTGGCGTCAGCTGGCGCAGCTGATCCAGACCCTGCGACTGAAAATAGATGCGGATAAAACGTTGCTGGTGGTCATTGCGCCAGCGTTCAAACACCAGGCTGCCGCCGGGAGGAATATTGCCCGCAGGATAGAGGCCCTGCTGCCAGCGGAAGTCCAGCAGGGTACGCAGCCAGGAGATATTGATGTCATGCGCCACATACAGCAGCCAGCGGACGTCAGGTGGGGCATTTTGCTGGTCGGTTACGCCCTGTTGCAGGGCTCTGGCAATCTGATCCATCAGCAGCGAAGCACCGCGCTGTGCCGGGCCTTGCAGATCGTTGGTGTAATCATATTTTGCGGTCAGCAGCGGCAGCAGTCTGGCAACCTCTTCAGCACTGCGGGCATGCCCGAATGCCACCTGAGCGGTGGGTTTGTTCTCGCTGTATTCCAGCCGGATCGTTTCTGCCATCGCCGCCAGCGAGTCCAGACCTTTGATGCCAACACCGCCGGACGACCAGCTTTTCAGTTCCCATGGCTGGCTGAAGAGCGGGCAGCTTTGCCCTGGCGGACAGAGTGCCTTTTTTAGTGCGTCAATTTGCGGCTGTAAGCGTTGCTGAGCGCTGGCAAGGTTGCCGCCCATTGCCTGCAGCGCCTGCTGACGGGTTGCTTCAGCCTCTTCAGGGCTGGCTTTTTTAGCCGGAGCAAAGAAAAGGGGATCTTCTTTTTCACTGTTAATAGCGATACTGCAGCCGGGGAAAGCCGCTTCGGTCAGCGCTTTCGCCGTCGCGCGGGTTCGCTGGAACGGGCTGGCGCGAATGTAGAATTCTCCGCTGGCAGGGCAGCCGTCTTTCAGCAGGCCGAGCTGGTGATAACGCTGGCTTTCATATTGCCCCTTCAGCCAGACTGCGGTGTAGCCATGGCCGGTGAGTTCACCGTCCGGTGTCAGCCAGCTGGCCCAGGAGCGCGCCGTTCCGGCTTCAATCTCTTTACGGTTATCAGGAGAGGGCGGCCGGACACCGTGGCGGCTGACTTCCACCACTTTTTCCAGGATGTAATGGGGTTCGGCGTGGGCCAGAAAAGGAGCAGCCAGCGCTGCGGCCAGCATCACTATCGGGAAGGTCTTGATCACATCGGGCATCAGGTTCATCCATGCGCTTTCGGCTGAAGACAGCGGTCAGCATGCCCTGGCCTTATCTCAGGCGCAAAAAAAAGCCCGCATTTGCGGGCTTTTTCGGACTAAGAGGCGGCGATTACAGCTTGCCAGCGTTCTCAGACAGGTATTTAGCCACGCCATCCGGAGACGCGCCCATACCTTCTTTTCCTTTTTCCCACTGAGCCGGGCACACTTCGCCGTGCTCTTCGTGGAACTGCAGCGCGTCAACCATACGCAGCATTTCGTCTACGTTACGGCCCAGCGGCAGATCGTTAACAACCTGGTGACGAACCACACCGGCTTTGTCGATCAGGAATGAACCGCGCAGCGCAACGCCTGCGTCCGGGTGCTCGATGCCGTAGGCTTTCTGGATTTCACGCTTGATGTCAGCAACCATGGCGTATTTCACTTCGCCGATGCCGCCTTTTTCAATTGGGGTCTTACGCCATGCGTTGTGCACGAACTCGGAGTCGAAGGAAACGCCTACAACTTCCACGCCGCGCTTCTGGAACTCTTCGTAACGCTTGTCGAAAGCGATCAGTTCAGAAGGGCAAACGAAAGTGAAGTCCATTGGCCAAAAGAACACAACGGTGGCTTTACCAGCGGTGTGTTTTTTAAAGTTGAAGTTTTCAACGATTTCACCGTTGCCCAGCACAGCTGCGGCAGTAAAATCAGGGGCTTGACGAGTTACCAGGACCATGTTCACTCCTGTAAAGGTAGTTAGATTAAGAAGACAAGAACGCAAGTATACGGGCGATTTCGGCCCACGAACCAGCGTAATTCATCGATTGTTCCGATAGGTTAAAACTATCGAAAAAGAATAATTCACAAGGAAGCCTCATACAATAACCTTTTTTGCCAAAAGGGCAAGGGTTATGCGTTTATCTGCCGCTCAGAGAGCCTGCTGCGAAGCTTTTGCCATCATCTGCGGGTAGAACTGCCAGAAGAGTTCGCTAAATTGCTGATAATGCGCGATGAAATCCTGGTACGAGTCCGTCAATGCCGCCAGGCGGGGACGACGGCTGGCCATGCCGCTTAACACACTCTGCAAATAAGCCGCTTCGGCATACTTCTCCATCCAGCGGTCGGTCCATAAGTAACGATTAAGTGTGCGGAACCGCTCCGGTGTGGTGTGCAATTTCGGTTCGATCACACTTCTGCAATTGGCCAGAAAAGCTGGCAAAGATTTTTCCGGGTGAATTTTATCCCAGTTTAATGACAGAAAATGATCCCAGATAACGTCCAGCGTAATCGGGGCTACACGATGAGTTTCTGCCCGGAATAAGCTGCGCGCTGCCCGTACTTCAGGCAGCGAATCGGTCATCACGTCGATACGCCGGTGCAGCAGAATGCCTGCTGCAACCTTTTCCGGCCAGACCTCGCGCGGATTGCCGCGCACAAAGTCGGCCATCAGATTACCGATGAGGGAGCTGTCAGCCAGTGAGGCGAGATGGAGATGGGCAAGAAAGTTCATCGGGGGAGTATATCGCTTTATCCATTGCCATCACAGCGGCGTTATCTCACGGTTGTTTAGATATGGCGGGATTTCAGCTAGAATGTGCGCCCTGATTTCCCTGACAGTGAATGACCATGCGCGTTGCCGATTTTTCTTTTGAGTTGCCCGATTCTTTGATTGCCCACTATCCGCAGGCCCAGCGCAGCGGATGCCGTCTTCTGTCCCTTAATGGGCCGGACGGCGAGCTGACGCATGGGGTGTTCACCGATTTACTGGATAAACTCAATCCGGGCGACCTGCTGGTGTTCAACAACACGCGGGTGATTCCTGCGCGAGTATTTGGTCGCAAGGTCAGCGGTGGGAAAATTGAAGTTCTGGTGGAACGGATGTTGGACGATCACCGCGTGCTGGCTCACGTACGTTCCTCTAAAGCGCCAAAACCAGGCACTGAACTGCTGCTTGGCGACGACGAAAGCGTCAGGGCCACTATGGTCGCCCGTCACGATGCGCTGTTTGAGCTTCACTTTGACGATGAACGTGCAGTGCTGGATATCCTCAACGCCGTTGGCCATATGCCGCTGCCTCCTTATATTGATCGTCCGGATGAAGAGGCGGACCGCGAGCTGTATCAGACGGTCTACAGCGAACGTCCTGGGGCTGTTGCCGCGCCGACCGCCGGTTTGCATTTTGATCAACCGATGCTTGAAGCATTGCGGGCTAAAGGGATTGAAACCGCTTTCGTCACTCTGCACGTTGGCGCGGGAACTTTCCAGCCGGTCCGGGTGGAGAGTATCGAAGACCACATCATGCATGCCGAATATGCCGAAGTGCCTCAGGAAGTGGTTGATGCCGTGTTGGCCTGCAAGGCTCGCGGAAATCGCGTGGTGGCCGTGGGCACAACTTCTGTCCGTTCGCTGGAAAGCGCGGCGCAGGCAGCAACCGACGCGCTGATAGCGCCGTTCTTCAATGACACCAAAATCTTTATCTTTCCGGGCTACCAGTATCAGGTGATTGATGCGCTGGTGACCAACTTCCACCTGCCGGAATCCACGCTGATTATGCTGGTCTCGGCCTTTGCCGGTTACCGCAACACCATGCATGCTTATCAGCAGGCGGTGGCGGAGCAGTATCGCTTCTTCAGCTACGGCGATGCGATGTTTATCACCCGCAATCCTGAAGCGGTGCATGAGAAGGTGAGTAAATAATTTTCTGCCAGTCGTGCCCCGCACGGCGGCTCTCCCGGTCACACATGGGGTGTGATCGTTAACACTAAACATCAGACTGTTTCTCTGGTGGAGGCAACGTGAAGTTCGAATTAGATACTACCGATGGGCGCGCGCGCCGTGGCCGTCTGGTCTTTGACCGTGGCGTGGTGGAAACTCCGGCATTTATGCCGGTGGGCACTTACGGCACCGTTAAAGGCATGACGCCGGAAGAAGTGCAGGAAACCGGAGCCCAGATCATTCTCGGCAACACCTTCCATTTATGGCTGCGTCCGGGCCAGGAGATCATGAAGCTGCATGGCGACCTGCACGACTTTATGCAGTGGAAAGGGCCGATCCTTACTGATTCCGGCGGTTTCCAGGTCTTCAGCCTGGGTGACATTCGTAAGATCACCGAAGCAGGCGTGCATTTCCGCAACCCAATCAACGGCGATGCAATCTTCCTCGACCCGGAAAAATCCATGGAGATCCAGTACGATCTGGGCTCCGATATCGTAATGATCTTTGACGAGTGTACGCCTTACCCGGCCGACTGGGATTATGCCAGGCGCTCGATGGAGATGTCGCTGCGCTGGGCACAACGTAGTCGCGATCGCTTTGATTCCCTTGAGAATAAAAATGCGCTTTTCGGCATTATCCAGGGTGGGGTTTACGAAGATTTACGAGATGTCTCGGTAAAAGGGCTGGTAGATATTGGCTTTGATGGTTACGCTGTGGGCGGCCTGGCGGTCGGCGAGCCAAAAGAGGATATGCACCGGATTCTCGAGCATGTCTGCCCGCAGATCCCTGAGGACAAACCGCGCTACCTGATGGGCGTCGGCAAACCCGAGGATCTGGTGGAAGGCGTGCGTCGCGGCATTGATATGTTCGACTGCGTGATGCCAACCCGTAATGCCCGCAATGGTCACCTGTTTGTGACCAATGGCGTGGTGAAAATCCGCAACGCGAAGTATAAAGATGACACGTCCTCGCTCGATGCCGACTGTGATTGCTACACCTGTCGCCATTACAGCCGCGCCTACTTGCATCATCTTGATCGTTGTAACGAAATACTGGGTGCGCGCCTGAACACCATTCATAACCTGCGCTATTACCAGCGTTTGATGGCGGGTTTACGCCAGGCTATTGAAGAGGGTAAATTAGAGCACTTTGTTACCGAATTCTATGACCGGACGGGCAAGGCGGTTCCGCCGTTAAACGTCTGATAATTAAACAATGAGGGAAATTTAATGAGCTTGTTCATTTCTGACGCAGTGGCCGCCGCTGGGGCGCCATCTCAGGGAAGCCCGTATTCACTGGTCATTATGCTGGTGGTGTTTGGTCTGATTTTCTATTTCATGATCCTGCGCCCACAGCAGAAACGTGCGAAAGAGCACAAAAAACTGATGGACTCCATTTCCAAGGGTGATGAAGTGCTGACCACCGGTGGTCTGGTGGGCCGTGTGACCAAAGTGGCTGAAACTGGCTATGTGGCAATCGCGCTGAACGATACAACGGAAGTTGTGGTCAAACGTGATTTCGTGGCTGCCGTTCTGCCGAAAGGTACGATGAAGGCGCTGTAATTTTTTGTTTTCCCTAAGGGAACTGCCGTGTTAAACCGTTATCCTTTGTGGAAGTACATCATGCTGATCGTCGTGTTAATCGTCGGTCTGGTGTACGCACTTCCCAACCTTTATGGTGAGGATCCGGCTGTTCAGGTCACTGGCGCGCGCGGAAGCGCCGCCAGTGAGCAAACGCTGGGTCAGATCCAGGACGTACTGAAAAAAGACAATATTCAGAGCAAATCACTGCTGCTTGAAAATGGCGCGATTATGGCGCGTTTTGCCAACGGTGACTTGCAGCTGCGTGCCCGTGATGCCATTACTCAGGCGTTGGGTGAGAACTACGTTGTAGCGCTTAACCTTGCCCCTGCCACGCCAGCCTGGCTGAGCCTGCTGCAGGCAGAGCCGATGAAACTCGGTCTCGATCTGCGTGGCGGCGTACACTTCCTGATGGAAGTCGATATGGATACCGCTCTGGGGAAACTCCAGGAGCAGAACATCGACAACCTGCGCAGCGATCTGCGTGACAAAAACATTCCTTATACCAACGTTCGCAAAACTGATAACTACGGTCTGGAAATTCGTTTCCGTGACGGTCAGGCGCGTGATGATGCCGTCAGCTATCTGACTGGTCGCCACCGTGACATGGTGATCAGCACCAGCGGCAGCAATGCCCTGCGAGCGGTGATGACTGACGAGCGTCTGCGTGAAGCGCGTGAATACGCGGTGCAGCAGAACATCAACATTCTGCGTAATCGTGTCAACCAACTGGGCGTGGCTGAGCCACTGGTGCAGCGTCAGGGCTCTGACCGTATTGTGGTGGAACTGCCTGGTATTCAGGATACCGCACGTGCGAAAGAGATTCTGGGCGCAACTGCCACCCTGGAATTCCGTCTGGTAAACACTTCTGTCGACCCAACTGCTGCAGCTAACGGCCGCGTACCGGGCGACTCAGAAGTGAAAAACACCCGTGACGGGCAGCCAGTGACGCTGTACAAGCGTGTGATCCTGACCGGTGACCACATCACTGACTCCACGTCGAGCCAGGATGAGTACAACCAGGCACAGGTCAACATCTCGCTGGACAGTGCCGGTGGTAACATCATGTCCAACTTCACCAAGGACAATATCGGCAAGCCAATGGCAACCCTGTTTGTGGAATACAAAGACAGCGGTAAGAAAGATGCCAACGGCCGGGCGATCCTGGCGAAGCAGGAAGAAGTGATTAACGTAGCCAACATCCAGTCTCGTCTGGGTAACAGCTTCCGTATCACCGGTATCAGCAACCCTAACGAAGCCCGCCAGCTCTCGCTGCTGCTGCGTGCCGGTGCGTTGATTGCCCCAATTCAGATTGTGGAAGAGCGGACTATTGGCCCGACTATGGGCCAGCAGAACATCACTCAGGGTCTGGAAGCCTGTCTGTGGGGCCTGATCGCCTCGATCCTGTTCATGATTATCTTCTACAAGAAGTTTGGTCTGATTGCGACCTCTGCGCTGCTGCTTAACCTGGTGCTGATTGTCGGTATCATGTCATTGCTGCCAGGCGCGACGCTGACCATGCCGGGTATTGCCGGTATTGTGTTGACGCTGGCGGTAGCCGTTGATGCTAACGTTCTGATCAACGAGCGTATTAAAGAAGAGCTGCGTAACGGTCGTTCTGTTCAGCAGGCAATTCATGAAGGCTATAAAGGCGCTTTCTCAAGTATTGTCGATGCGAACATTACCACTCTGATCAAAGTTATCATTCTGTATGCGGTCGGAACCGGTTCGATCAAAGGCTTTGCGATTACTACCGCAATCGGTATTGGGACGTCGATGTTCACGGCGATTATAGGTACCCGTGCCATTGTTAATCTGGTTTACGGTGGCAAACGCATCAATAAGCTGTCTATCTGAGGAGTGCGTTGTGGCACAGGAATATAACGTTGAACAGTTGAACCACGGCCGTAAAGTCATTGATTTTATGAGCTGGGACCGACTGGCCTTTATTATCTCAGGGCTACTGATTGTGGCTGCGGTGGCTGTTATTGGCATACGTGGTTTCAACTGGGGACTTGATTTTACCGGTGGTACGGTAATTGAAATCAATCTGGAAAAACCGGCCGATCTTGAGGTGTTACGTGATGATTTGGTGAAAGCCGGTTTTCACGAGCCACAGGTGCAGAATTTCGGCAGCAGCCGTGACGTGATAGTGCGTATGGCACCGGTGTCAGGTCCGGCTGGTACGGAATTAGGTAACAAAGTGGTTTCGGTTATCAATCAGACGACCCAGCAGAACGCCAGTGTTAAGCGTATCGAATTCGTTGGTCCCAGCGTCGGCAGTGATTTGGCGCAGACGGGGGCGATGGCACTGCTGTCGGCACTGATAGCGATTTTGATCTACATTGGGTTCCGTTTTGAATGGCGTCTGGCCCTGGGTACCGTGCTGGCGCTGGCACACGATGTGATCATCACCAGCGGTCTGCTGGCGCTGTTTCGGGTCGAAATTGACCTTACCATTGTCGCGTCGCTGATGTCGGTAATAGGTTATTCGCTTAACGATAAAATTGTTGTCTCCGACCGTATACGTGAGAATTTCCGCAAGATTCGACGGGGATCCTCTTACGATATTACCAATGTGTCGCTGACCCAAACGCTGAGCCGAACGCTGATTACCTCGCTGACCACGTTAGCGATGATTCTGATCCTGTTCGTCTTTGGCGGTGAGCTGCTGAAAGGCTTCTCACTGACTATGCTGATCGGTGTGACTATCGGTACTGTCTCGTCAATTTATGTTTCTTCGGCGCTGGCGTTGAAGCTGGGCATGAAGCGCGAGCATATGCTGGTGCAGAAAGTGGAAAAAGAGGGCGCAGACCAGCCTTCAATTCTGCCTTAATCTGGACTGTCAGAAATGAGAAGGGCCGCGAAAGCGGCCTTTTTTTATGGCTGGCTGGTGGGTTGAACGGGAGCCTGTACCACGAGGTCATGAACGCGAATGTAACCTGACTGTTCCGGCACGGTGTTGCTCAGCCGCAGCGGGATGGTCACTTCACTGCGTGGCAGCAGAGATCCCGCCACGTTGATCAACTGACTCTGGCTGTCGACCTGCAACGGTTTGCCGGTTGTCGGATCCATTTCTCCCCATTCGACACGGACGGTGAAGGCCGGAAGGGTATTTTCTCCGGCCGCGCGGATATTCAGGATCGCACGGGTACCGTTGGCTTCACTTGAAACATGGCTCAGCGACAGGCGAACATCGCCTGCCTGGCTTTTCAGCACCACCGCGGTGTTGGCGGCGGGCAACAGCCACGCGCCCTGAGTGGAGTTAGTGTTAAGCATGTTCTGCTGGGTCAGCGCCGTAGCCTGTTGGGTCAGCTGGCGCAGTTCGCCATTCAGCTTGCCAACCTGAGTATGCAGCTTGTTCAATTCCGGCTGCTGTGAGGGCGTTGCACAACCTGCCAGCAGCAGTGCTGCTACCAGCAAAACGGGCTTTCTCATTACCACTCTGGTCATTACCAGTCAGCTCCTTGCAGTTAAATTATTCAGGAATACGCAGTGTCTGCCCGGGATAGATTTTGTCCGGATGAGACAGCATCGGCTTGTTAGCCTCGAATATCTTATTGTATTTGTTTGCATCACCATACACTTCACGTGAAATGGCACTCAGGGTATCGCCTTTCTTCACAGTATAGAATTTTGCTTCTGTGGCTGGCTGCGCGACGTTAACGTTATCTTCCACCGAGGTAATACCGGCCACGTTACCAGCAGCAATCAGGATCTTCTCCTTCAGCTCCTGGGAGATTGCGTCACCGCTGATGCTGGCTTTGCCGTCGGTGACCTTCACATCCACCTTATCCGCGCCGGGCAGGCCCCGCTTGCTGATGTAGTCCTGCAGTTTCTTACTCTGATCGTCACCTGAGCCGGTAACGGAGTCCCACAATTTCTCACCTGCTTCTTTTACGAAGTTAAACAGTCCCATATATCCTCCGGTTAATCCTTGATAAGAGAAAAAGTTACGCTATGTAACTAAGTTATTATAGCGGGAAAGTCGAGTCTGTTCTGCGTACGGCTGTCTGAAAGTCATCGGGGAACGAACTTTTCCGGGAAAGGGCGGAAATGGCCAGCCCGTTATTTTGTTAGCGTTGACTTCGCGCTACACTGTGGTCAAATTTCCAGGATTATCAGGAAGCACCATGCATTGCCCGTTCTGTTCCGCTGTGGATACCAAAGTGATCGATTCCCGCCTGGTGGGGGAAGGCACCTCGGTGCGTCGCCGCCGTCAGTGTCTGGTGTGCCATGAGCGGTTCACCACTTTCGAAGTGGCCGAGCTGGTTATGCCACGGGTGGTCAAAAGCAACGAGATCCGCGAACCGTTTAACGAAGACAAGCTGTGCAGCGGTATGCTGAAAGCGCTGGAGAAGCGCCCGGTGAATTCCGACGATGTGGAAAACGCCATCAGCCATATCAAGAGCCAGCTGCGCTCCACCGGCGAGCGTGAAGTGCCCAGTAAGATGATCGGCAATCTGGTGATGGACGAGTTGAAAAAGCTCGATAAAGTGGCCTATATCCGCTTTGCTTCTGTTTATCGTAGTTTTGAAGATATCCGTGAATTTGGCGAAGAGATCGCCCGCTTACAGGACTGAACCATGCAAGATGAAGTCTGGATGGCGCGAGCCCTTGAACTGGCCCGTCGGGGTCGGTTCACCACCACTCCAAATCCTAACGTCGGCTGCGTGATTGTCCGTGACGGCGAAATGGTCGGCGAAGGGTATCATTTTCGCGCCGGGGAGCCGCATGCCGAAGTACACGCGCTGCGGATGGCTGGTGAAAAAGCGCGCGGTGCAACTGCTTATGTCACGCTGGAGCCTTGCAGCCATCATGGCCGCACGCCACCCTGCTGTGATGCTTTAATTGCCGCTGGCGTCTGCCGGGTGGTTGCTGCCATGCAGGACCCGAACCCGGAAGTGGCAGGACGCGGTTTGTATCGGCTTCAGCAGGCAGGAATTGAGGTCAGCCATGGGCTGATGATGCAGGAAGCAGAAGCGCTGAACCGGGGCTTTCTCAAGAGGATGCGCACCGGCTTCCCGTGGGTACAGCTGAAGATGGGTGCTTCGCTGGACGGTCGTACGGCAATGGCCAGCGGTGAAAGCCAGTGGATAACCTCCCCGGAAGCCCGCCGTGATGTACAGCGCCTGCGTGCGCAAAGCTCGGCTATCCTGACCACCGGTGCCACGGTGCTGGCAGACGATCCTTCGCTGACCGTGCGCTGGGATGAATTAAGTGCGGAGACGCAGACCATATATGCGCAGGAAAATTTACGTCAGCCAGTGCGGGTGGTAATTGATGGTCATAACCGGGTTACGCCCCAGCACCGCCTGATTGCACAGCCGGGGCAGACCTGGCTGGCCCGTCATCAGGCCGATACGCGGGCCTGGCCTGAGAATGTGGAACAGTTCACTGCACCTCAGCTCAATGGACAGGTAGATTTGGTGTCGCTGATGATGCTGCTGGGACGTCGGCAGATTAACAACGTCTGGGTGGAAGCCGGCGCTAAGCTGGCGGGCGCGTTGCTGACTGCGGGCGTGGTGGACGAGTTGATTGTCTACCTGGCACCGAAACTGCTCGGTGATTCGGCGCGTGGTTTATGCCATCTGCCTGGTTTAGCACAACTTGCTGAAGCTCCTGCGCTCACATTCAGCGATATTCGTCAGGTGGGGCCAGACTTGCGCCTCACGTTGACAGCCTGATTTATGGCCTGCTGACAAGAATCCAGTCGCCAGGCGGTAACGGAGTGAATCTCCGGAAGCAGACCGTTTAAGAGTGTGATAGAATCCGCCCCCCTGCGGGGCCATAACAGAACCCTGAAAGGAAAATTATGAAAGTTATTGAAGCTGCTGTTGCTACTCCTGATGCGCGCGTGGCCATTGTTATTGCGCGTTTCAACAACTTTATCAACGACAGCCTGCTGAGCGGTGCCCTCGATGCGTTAAAACGTATCGGCCAGGTGAAAGATGAAAACATCACCGTAGTCTGGGTGCCGGGTGCCTATGAAATGCCAACCACCGCGCGCGCGCTGGCGAAAGCCGGCAAGCACGACGCCGTAGTGGCACTGGGCACCGTGATCCGCGGTGGCACTGCCCACTTCGAATACGTGGCCGGTGAAGCCAGCTCTGGCCTGGCCAGCGTGGCAATGAACAGCGATATCCCGGTTGCCTTTGGCGTCCTGACGACGGAAAACATCGAGCAGGCCATCGAACGCGCCGGAACCAAAGCGGGTAACAAAGGGGCGGAAGCTGCCCTGACCGCACTTGAAATGATTAACGTATTGAAAGCCATCAAAGCCTGATCCTAAGGGGAATTTCGTGAAACCTGCTGCTCGCCGCCGCGCCCGTGAATGTGCTGTCCAGGCACTTTACTCCTGGCAGTTATCTAACAACGACATCGCTGATGTCGAATATCAGTTTCTTGCGGAGCAAGACGTCAAAGACGTTGATATCAGCTACTTCCGTGAGCTGCTGAGCGGCGTTGCGACCAACAGCGCGTATCTCGACGGCCTGATGAAGCCTTACCTGTCCCGCCAGCTGGAAGAGCTGGGCCAGGTAGAGAAGGCCGTTCTGCGCATCTCACTGTTCGAGCTGAGCAAGCGTGCCGACGTTCCCTACAAGGTGGCAATCAACGAGGGGATTGAGCTGGCCAAAGTGTTTGGTGCCGAAGACAGCCACAAGTTTGTCAACGGCGTGCTGGACAAAGCCGCTCCTCATATCCGCCCCAATAAGAAGTAATCCTCTCAGGCCGGTTTAACCGGCCTTCTTCATTTTCAGACTCGGAACACAGTGTATGGCATGTGGCGAATTTGAACTTATCGCGCGTTATTTTGACCGCGTGACAA
Source organism: Erwinia sp. 009765445 (assembly GCF_058137865.1). Classification (NCBI taxonomy): domain Bacteria; kingdom Pseudomonadati; phylum Pseudomonadota; class Gammaproteobacteria; order Enterobacterales; family Erwiniaceae; genus Erwinia; species Erwinia sp. 009765445. The sequence goes on along the minus strand of NZ_JBYUWC010000015.1, from coordinate 37,671 downwards.
GCTCCCGTCGCGATGTGGAAAAAGGCATCGGCGACGACTGCGCATTACTGACTCTGCCGGAAAAACAGACCCTGGCAATCAGCACCGACACGCTGGTTGAAGGCGTGCATTTCCTGCGCGATATCCATCCTTCCGATCTCGGCTACAAAGCGCTGGCGGTTAATCTCAGCGATCTGGCGGCAATGGGGGCTGACCCGGCGTGGCTGACGCTGGCACTGACCCTGCCGGAAGTAAATGAAGCCTGGCTGAAAGACTTCAGCGACAGCCTGTTTGAGCTGCTCGACTACTACGATATGCAACTGGTCGGGGGCGACACCACTCGCGGGCCGCTGAGCCTGACGCTGGGCATTCACGGCCTGGTGCCGCAGGGCAGGGCGCTGAAACGCTCTGGTGCCCGACCGGGAGACTGGATTTACGTCACCGGCACGCTGGGCGACAGTGCGGCAGGGCTGGCGCTGTTGCAGCATCATATGAAAATTAACGATCCGGTGGCACATGAAGCGCTGATCAAGCGCCACCTGCGCCCGATGCCACGTATTCTGCAGGGCCAGGCGTTGCGCGATCTCGCCACCTCGGCTATCGATCTCTCCGACGGGCTGATCTCCGACCTTCACCATATCCTGAAGGCCAGCGATTGTGGTGCGCGTCTGAATCTGGATGCCCTGCCGCTATCAAAGGTGATGAAGCAGTATTTTGAGCCGGACCAGGCTCTGCGCTGGGCGCTTAGCGGCGGTGAAGACTACGAACTGTGCTTTACTGTGCCGGAAATCAACCGTGGTGCTCTGGACGTAGCGCTGGGACATTACGGCGTACCGTTTACCTGCATCGGGCAGATGGCTCCGCAGTCTGAAGGGCTGGTGCTGCTGCAGGATGGCAAACCGGTGGAAAGCGAATTGAAAGGATTTGATCATTTTGCCTCGCGATAAAGACGTGGCGAAAAGTCGCCTGAAAATGAGCAATCCGTGGCACCTGCTGGCAACGGGGTTTGGCAGCGGGTTAAGCCCTTATGTGCCGGGCACCATGGGTTCCCTGGCCGCGATCCCGTTCTGGTGCCTGATGATTTACCTGCCGCCGGATATCTATTCGCTGGTGGTGATGTTCGGCATCTGTATTGGGGTCTACCTTTGCCACCGAACGGCGAAAGATATGGGCGTACACGATCACGGCAGTATCGTCTGGGATGAGTTTATCGGGATGTGGATCACGCTGATGGCGATCCCGGTAAATAACTGGAAATGGGTGCTGGCGGGATTCGTGGTGTTTCGTATTCTGGATATGTGGAAACCATGGCCCATTCGCTGGTTTGACCGCAACGTGCACGGTGGCATGGGCATTATGGTTGACGATATCGTGGCCGGGATTATCTCCGCCGGTATCCTTTACTATGCGGGGCTGCATCTGACGCTGTAAGCGGTGTTAATTCGCGATGAAAATTATGTGGGTTGTTTCACAGCCAGTCAGCTGACCTACTGCCTATAATGTCTCCTTTTTATAAGGAGCTTTATATGGTTAAACGCTATCTTGACTGCAGCGCCTCGGAACTGGCGGCTCTTCAGGCACGGGAATTACTGGATTCGCTGCGCCAGAGTGAAGGACGCATTATAGTCAGCGAGACAATCTCTGCCGTACAACCTTTGCTGATGTCGGTGACCAACGCGGAACTGGCCGCCAGCCAGGGGGCCGATTTGCTCCTCCTGAATATGTTCGATGTTAACTCACCTTGCGTACAGGGGATGCCTGCTGGCAGCGAACCCGGTGAGACCTTGCGGGATTTGCAGCGCCTGACAGGGCGTGTCATTGGCGTCAATCTTGAAGCTGTCGATCCCGGATTTACAGATCATCATAATGAATTTTGGGCGATGAAAGCCGGACGGCTGGCAACGTCGCAAAATGCGTTGAAGCTGGCAGAGATGGGGGCAAAGTTTATTGTCCTGACCGGGAATCCAGGGAATGGCGTCAGTAACGAGGCTATAGGTAACTGCATTCGTGCAATCCGGGAAGCTACCGGTGACAAATTGGTGATCATCGCGGGCAAAATGCACTCGGCGGGCATACTTCCTGCTGCGGGTGAAAAAATCATCACCACTGCCGATGTCGATAAGTTTATTGCCTGTGGCGCAGATATTTTACTGATCCCCGCGCCCGGAACAGTGCCTGGTATCACTCAGGCCTATGCAGAGCAGTTAATCAGTCACAGTCATCAGGCTGGTAAAATGGTGATGACGGCTATTGGCACTTCACAGGAAGGCTGCGATGTGTCGACGATCAGGCAGATAGCGCTGATGTGCAAAATGGCGGGTGCCGATCTGCATCATATTGGTGATACCGGTTATACAGGGATCGCTTTGCCGGAGAATATTCAGGCGTACAGTATCGCTGTTCGCGGTGTACGTCATACCTACGCGCGGATGGCCCGCTCGATCAACCGCTGACGGCCATACGTGTCGTGAGCATGTTGTCAGTTGAGGTACAGGCTTCCCGGATAAAAATCCGTAAAGCCTGCTTTCATAATTGCGCTTTATTTGTCGCCTGAGGGTTATTCGAAGCCCACCACGTTGTGCGGCTGATAGACGCTTTCCAGTTCGATCATCTCTTCCTGCGTCAGCTCCACATCCACTGCTTTAACCAGGTCGGCCAGCTGCTCTGAACGCGATGCCCCGATAATCGGTGCGGTGATCGCAGGTTTTGCCAGCATCCATGCCAGTGCAATCTGCGCCCGGCTGACGCCTTTATCTTCGGCTATCTTCGCCACCCGCTGGGCAATCGCGCCGTCATTCTCTTCGGTTTTGTCATACAGCGTGCTGCCAAATTCATCTGAAACCGAGCGGGCGGTGGTTTCACCCCACGGACGGGTCAGCCGTCCACGCGCCAGTGGACTCCACGGCAGCACGGCAATATTTTCTGCCTGGCAGAGCGGGTGCATTTCACGCTCCTCTTCGCGCTGGATCAGGTTGTACTGGTCCTGCATGCTGACAAAGCGCGTCCAGCCATGGCGATCGGCTGTATAAAGCGCTTTGGCAAACTGCCAGGCAAACATCGAGGATGCGCCGATATAGCGGGCCTTGCCGGATTGCACCACGTCGTGCAGCGCTTCCAGAGTCTCCTCCAGTGGCGTGTTGTAGTCCCAACGGTGGATCTGTAGCAGGTCAACATGATCCATGCCCAGACGGCCAAGGCTGTCATCAATGGATTGCATAATGTTGTCGCGGGACAGACCTCCGGCCAGGTTGCTCATCGGAAAATATACTTTGGTTGCCACCACGATCTCGTCGCGGCGGGCGAATTCTTTCAGTGCACGGCCCACGATCTCTTCGCTGCTGCCGTCTGAGTAGCTGTTGGCGGTATCGAAAAAGTTAATGCCGGACTCCAGCGCCTGCCTGATCAACGGTCTGCTGCTCTCTCCGGGTAAAGTCCAGGCATGGCGGCCACGGTCAGGCTCACCAAAAGTCATGCAGCCCAGGCAAAGGCGGGAAACGGTCAGGTCGGTGCTGCCTAATTGAAGGGTTTTCATGCAGGCTCCTGCTATCGGTTTACGGCTTACCAGCCGGTGAAATTCCCGTTAAGCATAGCAGGTGAAAAGCTCCCCGGACGGGGAGCATCGTGCGGTATTACTGTGCCAGCCAGTGGCTGATTTGCTGTGCAATCCCTTCAGCATCCAGCTGATAGTCATGGCGAATTTCGTCCTGAGTGCCCTGCGGAATAAATTCATCGGGCAGGCCGATATTCAGCACCGGTACCAGCAGCCGTTTAGCCATCAGCAGTTCAATCACGCCGCTACCGGCACCGCCTTTAATCGCCCCTTCTTCCAGAGTGATCAACGCTTCATGGCTGGCGGCCAGTTCAAGGATTAACGCCTCATCCAGCGGCTTCACAAAGCGCATATCCACCAGAGTGGCATTCAGCGAGTCAGCTACCGCCGCCGCTTCTGGCAGCAGCGTACCAAAGTTGAGGATCGCCAGCTTTTCGCCTTCGCGCTTCACCACGCCTTTCCCTAACTGCAGCGAGGAGAGTGGCTTAAGCTCTGCGCCAGTACCTGTTCCGCGCGGATAACGCACGGCGCTCGGCCCCTGAGAGTAGTGGTAGCCGGTATACAACATCTGGCGACACTCGTTCTCATCGCTCGGCGTCATGATTACCATATTCGGAATACAGCGCAGGAAGGAGATATCGAAGGCACCTTGGTGAGTCTGCCCGTCCGCACCGACGATGCCGCCACGGTCAATGGCGAAAAGCACCGGCAGTTTCTGGATAGCCACGTCATGGATCAGCTGATCGTAAGCGCGCTGCAAGAAGGTGGAGTAGATAGCCACCACCGGTTTGTAACCGCCAATCGCCAGGCCCGCAGCAAAGGTCACAGCGTGCTGTTCCGCAATTGCCACGTCAAAATACTGCCCCGGGTAGTCGCGTGAGAAGCTGACCATACCGGAGCCTTCACGCATCGCCGGTGTCACAGCCATCAGCTTGTCGTCATCAGCGGCGGTTTCGCTCAGCCACTGACCGAAGATTTTCGAGTAACCCGGCAGACCTTCTGCCGCTTTTGGCAGCAGACCGCTGACGGGATCGAACTTCGGCACCGCGTGCCAGGTGATCGGGTCTTTTTCTGCCGGGGCGTAGCCTTTGCCCTTTTTGGTCATGATATGCAGGAACTGCGGGCCTTTCAGGTCACGCATGTTATTCAGGGTATGCACCAGCGACAGCACGTCGTGGCCATCTACCGGACCGATATAGTTCCAGCCCAGCTCTTCAAACAGCGTGCCGGGCACCACCATCCCTTTCAGATGTTCTTCGGTGCGCTTTACCAGCTCTTTGATCGGCGGCAGGCCGGTCAGCACTTTTTTACCGCCCTCGCGCAGGCGGGAGTAAGTCTTGCCGGAAAGGATCTGCGCCAGGCGATTGTTCAGCGCACCGACGTTTTCTGAAATCGACATTTCGTTGTCGTTCAGCACCACCAGCATATCCGGCTTGATGTCGCCAGCGTGGTTCATCGCCTCAAACGCCATTCCGGCGGTAATAGCACCGTCGCCAATCACACAGGCGGTGCGACGGCCTTTGCCTTCTTTTCCGGCGGCTACGGCCATACCCAGCCCGGCGCTGATCGAGGTGGAGGAGTGGCCGACGTTCAGCACGTCGAACTCGCTCTCATCGCGCCACGGGAATGGATGCAGGCCGTTTTTCTGCCGGATGGTGCCGATACGATCGCGGCGACCGGTCAGAATTTTATGCGGGTAGGCCTGATGGCCCACGTCCCACACCAGATGATCAAATGGCGTGTTATAGACATAATGCAGCGCAACGGTCAGTTCCACCACGCCCAGTCCGGAGGCAAAATGACCGCTGGAGCGGCTGACGCTGTCCAGTAAATACTGGCGCAGCTCGTCACAGAGTTTTGGCAGGCTCTCTTTTGGCAGTGAACGTAATTCTTGTACCGAAGCGGCCAGTGCAAGCGTCGGATATTTTGCAGTATCAAAACTCATCAGAGACTCATTGTGGAAGTTATTTATTGCGTTCAATTATGTAACTTGCCAGTGCTTGTAGTGATGCTGTGTTAAATGATTGCGCGGCAAGTGTTTCCAGTGCGCTGAGCGATTCCTGATAGAGATCCCAGGCTTTTGCCCGCGCACCTTCGAGTCCCAACAGCGCTGGATAGGTGCTTTTTCCCAGATCCTGATCGGCTCCCTGCCGCTTTCCGATGACGGCGGTATCGCCCACCACATCGAGTATGTCATCCTGCACCTGGAATGCCAGGCCAATGGCGTTTGCGTACCGGTCCAGCGCCGGTATCGCAGCACGTCCGCGTTCTCCGGCAGCCAGCGCACCCAGGCGGACTGCGGAGCGGATCAGCGCACCGGTTTTATGACGATGAATTTGTTCCAGCGCCGACAGGTTAACCTGCTGGCCTTCAGCCGCCAGATCGAGCGCCTGGCCTCCACACATTCCGGCCACACCGCTGGCCTGTGCCAGTTCGGAAATCATCGCAATCCGGTTGAATTCCGTCACGCCGGGCATCGGTGTATCAGCAAGAATGGTAAATGCCAGCGTTTGCAGCGCATCGCCCGCTAAAATGGCCGTGTCCTCGCCAAATTTAATGTGGCAGGTTGGCTGTCCGCGGCGAAGGCTGTCGTCATCCATGGCGGGAAGATCATCGTGGATCAGCGAATAGGCGTGAATGCATTCAACCGCTGCGGCGGGCGCATCCAGTGCGGCGCTGTCGGCGTGTAGCATCTCTCCGGTGGCATACACCAGAAACGGACGCAGCCGCTTACCCCCTAATAATGCACCATATTCCATGGCATTCACCAGAGGAGAACTCTGAAACGGCAACGGGGCAATGAAGCGTTGTAAAGCCTGATTAACGCGCGCGTGGTGCGCGGTCAGAAGGGCGCTAAAATCCATCAGTCATTTTCCGGCGTGAAAGGCTTCAGTTCGGCATCTTTATCATCGCTGAGCAGGATCTGCACGCGCTGCTCTGCCTGTTGCAATTTTTGCTGCCCCACGCGGGCCAGCTGGACGCCACGCTCAAACTCATTGAGCGCCTCTTCCAGCGGCAAATCCCCACTTTCCAGACGAGAGACGATTTGCTCCAGCTGTTCCAGAGAGGTTTCAAAGCTGGCGGGCTGTTCGGCTTTTTTTGGCATTATGGCTCTCGGCTCAGTTGTTTTTTTCACCTTGGAGCCGTCCATGGTAGCCGACTCAAAATGATTAGCAAAATAATGATCTCAACAGATGAAGAAGCAGTCGCCGGACAGGTGTGGTATAATCCGCGACTTAGCTGCAAAGGGCATAAGCTGCTTTGCGAGAAGATGATTTTACCCTCTAAGTGCCGATAATACAGCACTTAATTGCCCTTTGAGCCCATGCTTCCATGAAGTTTATCATTAAGCTGTTCCCCGAAATTACCATCAAAAGTCAGTCTGTTCGTCTGCGTTTTATCAAAATCCTGACGACGAACATCCGTAACGTGCTGAAAGACTATGACGACTCGCTGGCGGTTGTCCGCCACTGGGACCATATCGAAGTGCGTGCCAAAGATGAGAGCCAGCGCGAAAACATTGTTGACGAGCTGCAGCGTATCCCCGGCATCCACCACGTACTGGCGGTGGAAGACCAGCCGTACACCGATATGCATAACATTTTTGAGCAGGCGCTGGAGCTGTACCGCGAGAGGATCGAAGGGAAAACTTTCTGTGTCCGCGTGAAGCGACGTGGCAAGCAGGACTTCAGCTCACAGGATGTTGAACGCTACGTGGGCGGCGGGCTGAATCAGCACGTTGCCACCGCGCAGGTGAAGCTGAACCACCCGGAAGTCACGGTGCATCTGGAGATCGAAGACGATCGCCTGCTGCTGATCACCGGCCGTTACGAAGGTATCGGGGGCTTTCCTATTGGTACTCAGGAAGATGTGATGTCGCTGATTTCCGGCGGCTTCGACTCCGGTGTCTCCAGCTATATGCTGATCCGCCGTGGCTGCCGCGTGCATTACTGCTTCTTCAACCTTGGCGGTGTAGCACATGAAATCGGTGTCCGTCAGGTGGCGCACTATCTGTGGAACCGCTTTGGCCGCTCGCACAAAGTGCGCTTTGTGGCGATCAACTTTGAGCCGGTAGTCGGTGAGATCCTTGAAAAAATCGAAGACGGTCAGATGGGGGTGGTACTCAAGCGCATGATGGTGCGTGCCGCCTCAAAAATTGCCGAGCGCTATGGCGTACAGGCTATCGTCACTGGCGAAGCGCTGGGGCAGGTTTCCAGCCAGACGCTGACTAACCTGCGCCTGATTGATAATGCGTCTGACACGCTGATCCTGCGTCCGCTGATCTCCCACGATAAAGAACACATTATCGATCTGGCCCGCCATATCGGGACGGAAGATTTCGCCCGGACCATGCCGGAATACTGTGGGGTGATTTCAAAAAGCCCGACGGTGAAGGCAGTGAAGTCGAAAATTGAGGCGGAAGAGCAGAATTTCGACTTTGCTATCCTCGACAAAATGGTGGAAGAAGCGACTAACGTCGATATCCGTCAGATTGCAGAAGACACCCAGCAGGAAGTGGTGGAAGTGGAAACCGTGGTTTCCTTTGGCGATAACGATGTGGTGCTGGATATCCGCTCACCAGATGAGCAGGACGACAAGCCGCTGGCTCTGGAAGGGGTGGAAGTGAAGGGTATGCCTTTCTATAAGCTCAGCACCCAGTTCGGCGATCTTGATCAAAGCAAAACCTGGCTGCTGTACTGTGACCGTGGCGTGATGAGCCGCCTGCAGGCGCTCTATCTGCACGAGCAGGGCTTCACTAATGTGAAGGTTTACCGCCCGTAATCTGCGTGGGGCGAAGCGATTCGCCCCTGCTTATACAACCTAAACCGCTCGCTTTTCCTGGCGCTCCAGCCTGCTACTCGATCCACTCGCGGTAATCAAAAATACCGGCTGCCAGTACCAATTGGCTGGCAACTTCGTGCGCTTTTTCTTTCCCGACCAGCAGGTCAATCAGCTTCAGGGCAAAATCGATAGCCGTGCCCGGTCCTTGGCTGGTCAGCAGGTTAACCCGCGGATCCCACACCACACGTTTGTCCATCCACTTGCTGTCAGGAATGGTCTCTTTCAGGCCAGGAAAGCCGGTCATATTGCCGACCGGGAACAGGTCATGCGGCACCAGTACCGTTCCGGCGGCGGCGCAAATGGCCGCCACAATCCGGCCGGAAAGATGAAACTGGCGAACGGTTTCCACCAGCAGTGGGCTGTCACGAAAAGCTTCTGCCCCTTTCAGTCCACCGGGCAGCACGATGGCGGCAAAGTCGTTATCAGCCACTTCAACCAGCGGTGCATCAGCCAGCAGGCGCACGCCTCTTGAACAGCGAATCTCCGTGCTGCCGTCATCCGTTACGCTGGCAGTGGTGACTGACAGGCCACCGCGTACCAGCAAATCAATAGTGGTAACGGCTTCCGTTTCCTCACTGCCAGGTGCCAGGCAAACCAGCACCGATGCGTTCGCGCTCATAATCTTGTTCCTTACGCTTAATCATTTCATAAAGTCGGCTGTTTTCCGGCGTTGCCAGACCCTGCGCCCGTGCGCGGCGGATAACATAGCCGGTGATATAATCGATCTCTGTTCGCCGTTCTGCACGGATATCCTGCAGCATAGAAGAGGTGTTGGCGGCCGTGCTGTTAATCACATCCATCACGTAATCAAGCAGCGCCTCTCTTGAGGTGTGCTGGCCTTCACGCTCCATCACCATCGCCACTTCGTTACACAGCGCCGCCACCTCCTGCTGATGATTGAGCAACTCACCGTTCGGGCAGTCGTGCTGCACCGTCAGCGGGTTGATCACACAGTTAACCGCCAGCTTTTGCCAGGCAGCAGAGGCCACATTGTTGTGCCAGGCCACGTCAGGCAGCGCCTGATGCAGCACTTCGGCCAGGTCGCTGAGTCCTGCCCCATCCGCCGTGGCGGGGCCGATATGGGTGATCCCGGCGGCAACATGCACGATCACCGTTCCGTCTCGTTTGGCGGCGTGAGTGGTGATCCCTCGCAGCAGCGGTTGTTGAACCGCCTTCAGCTCGTCCAGCGTGCCCATGCCGTTGTGCAGCAGAAGAATGGGGCAGTCATCACGTATCACAGACTGCAGATTTTTCACCGCTTCGGAGACCTGCCAGGCTTTCAACGTTACCAGGAGCAGATTGCTGTCGGCTAAAAATTTCGGATCGTTGGCAATCCAGGTTTTGTTGATTGCCGTGCCGCCCGGTGTGATTACATTGGCCGAGCAGTACGGCTGCGGCACCCGCAGCCAGCCCTGCACCTCATGTCCCCGGGCATCAAGTGCCGTAAGCCAGATCTGCCCTAAGGCACCGCATCCCAATACGGTAATCTTCATTCGTCCTCCCCGCGTGCGGGTTGTGTAAAGTCCGCCGTGCTGTCCAGCCCTTGCCGGGTAAACCGGGTCCGCGCTGGTGGATACTTTCTTATTATAGCTTTCCACGCCGGTGGTTTTTTTAAACCGGCTAAGTGGGTATTATGCATGTCACTTTAGAATCAGGAGAATACATCATGCCATCTTTCGATATCGTTTCAGAAATTGACATGCAGGAAGTACGAAATGCCGTAGAGAATGCTAACCGTGAAGTCTCAACCCGTTTCGATTTTCGCAACGTCACTGCCAGCTATGAGCTGAACGAGAAAAACGAATCCATAAAGGTGTTGAGCGAGTCTGATTTCCAGGTGAAACAGCTGGTGGATATTTTGCGCGAGAAGCTGCTGAAGCGCGGCATCGAAGGCGGTGCGCTGGAAGTCCCGGAAGAGATTGAGCACAGCGGCAAGAGCTGGTCGGTGGAAGCGAAGCTGAAGAAAGGCATTCCCGCTGACGTGGCGAAGAAGCTGGTTAAGCTGATCAAAGACAGCAAGATGAAAGTGCAGACGCAGATCCAGGGTGAGGAAGTACGGGTGACCGGCAAATCCCGTGACGATCTGCAGGGCGCGATGGCGCTGGTTCGTGGCGGCAATCTGGGCCAGCCGTTCCAGTTCAAAAACTTCCGCGATTAAGTAAACAGGGCGAAGATTTTCGCCCTGTTTACTTTGCAGACTGTGGTCAGGCTTTTTGCGGTGTTAAGCCCGGTTGAGTCAGGCTGTAGATCTGATTATCCAGCGGTTTCGCGACTAAGGCGGCGATAGTTAATGCCACATCAGCGCGGCGGATAAGTCCGTGTATTTCGGTATTTTGCACCAGCTCTCGGCCAGCGACTTCTCCCTGACGGCCTGACCAAAAGCCTGTTTAGCCCGGTCAGACAGCGTTGACCAGCTGTCACCGCAGCCCAGTGAAGTGACCATCAGCATTTTCCGGATCCCAGCCTGCTCCGCGCAGTCAATCACTGTCCGGTGTGCGGGGTAATCGTGGCTGCCGCCCATGGTTGAGACAATCACCGCATCCGGCCCGGCAGCCTGGCATACCTGCGTCACGGCATTTTCGTCGCAGGCGTCACCGATCATAATCTGAATATTCATCGCGGCCAGTCGGTCGGCATCTTCCTGCTTCCTGACTAATGCCAGCACGGATTGCTGATGAGCCAGCGCATGCTGCACCAGCAGCAATCCGGTACCTTTAGCAGCACCAAAAATCAGCCATGTCGCCGTTATTTTTCTTCCTGTTGCAGAGCTTCAGCCAGCTGGCGGAAGGCGGTAAGCTGTTCGGTCAACAGCTGATGATGGCTGTCACGGCCGACAAAGATCTTCAGCATAGCCTGGCCCTGGGCATTGAGGAAAATTACCGAGGCGGTTGCCATGCCCATAAACGGTCGCTCGACGAAGGCGATGCGCTGGCAGTGGCTGGCTTTAATATGGCCGCATAATCCCTTTTTGCCGCGCAGATTAAAATAGCCGTGGCCGTGATGGCCGGAAGGCAGCTCCCCGTGAAACTCCAGAATGATATCCGGATTATTCACCAGCGTGGTGACTTCACCCCAGCCGGTGATGGCATCCCAGACGGCATCAAACTGCTCGCCGCTGACCAGCGTTTTCTCCGGCAATGCCTCAATGGCAGACTGTAGCGACACGGCATAGCGGGCAGCAATCTCTTCCAGTGTGCCTTCCGGCCTGGTTTGCATAAACTCAGAGAGGGTGGGTTGCATGGTGACTTCCTTTTTCAGAGTGGGTTACAGAGAGCTGCAGTAAAATATCAGAAAGCGACTGCATCAGATTATTGGCCCAGAAGCGGCCACTGTCTGTCATACGCAGGCACAAATCGTTGCCGGTCAACAGCCCGGACTGGTACCACTGATCGACGAGTGGCTGGAGCTGGGCAGCCTGCGCGGTCAGTTCAGTTAAATCCACCCGGCCAATTTCAATGCCCGCCTGTAACTGGTGCCGCCATTGATGCGGGCCTTGCATTGCTGGCGTCATCATGCCAATGGGTTTATGGCCGTTATCCAGCGAGCTGTAGTAGCTCTTCAGCTGGCGATTCATCATATAAGCCTGCCCGTTCAGGTTACCTCCGGCACCGGATCCCAGCGCCAGGCAGTCCGCGCCCTGTTTGATCAGCAGGTTGTACAGGTTGCGTTCGCGCGTGGTTCTGGCCCAGTGGCTGTTGCTTAGTTGTCTCCAGCCAAATTTTGCCAGCAGCGCTGCACCCTGCAGATAGAGCTCGCGCCGCTCCGTCACATCCGGCAGCGCCACTCGTTCGTTATCGACGGCTTTCGCCAGCGGAGTGGTAGGGAGCAGGTTCAGCGCATAGAGATCCACGCCATCCAGACCGATATCCCTCACTGTTTCCAGGTCCCGATGCCAGTGGCTGGCAGTCTGTCCGGGCAGGCCGAAGATCAGATCGCAGACTACGGCAGCACGATCGCGTCGGCACAGTTTTTCGAGAAAGGCGATAGATTGCTGGCGGTCAGAGGTGCGGGCTATTTTCTTGCGGATGCGGCTGTCAAAAGTCTGGATGCCAATAGAGAAACGGTTTGCTCCGGCATCCAGGCAGGCATCGATCCTTTCATCGTCAAAGTTCAGGATGCGCCCTTCAATGGTGATTTCGCAGTCCGGCGCCAGCGGCAGGCGCTCTTTCAGCAGGCTGATAACACGGTACAACCCCTGAGCGGAGAGGGCGGTTGGCGTGCCGCCGCCAAAATAGACGGCATGAATGGGCGCAGACTGATGCAGCGGGCTGTCTGCCTCTATCTCGATTTCACGCAGTAAGTAGCTGACGTATTTTTCGGCTTCGTCCGGCTGAAATTTATTCTGATAAAAACCGCAGAAGGTACAGTGGGTGGCGCAAAACGGCACATGAAGGTAGACCAGTCGTTTGCGTGGTGGCACCGGATGCAGCAGCAGGTTTTGCCATGCGGGCTGGATAGCTTCTGTAGGAAGGGGGGCTGTGTTACGCCACGGCATCGCGGCACGTCGTTCATTAAAGGCCTGAACGCCGGGGAGGGCGAACCAGGGGGACAGATCAATCGACATAAACCTCATCCATGGGGCAGGGGAGAATAAGACTTATTAAAAGATAATCATTATCATTTAGCAAAGCTAACTGACGTGGGGATGATTCAGGTCAAAAACGGGGAAGGGTATGGGAGCGATGGGGGCATCAAACAGTGAACAGCAAACATCAAAACAGTGCCTGTACGGGGAACACAGGCCGCTCATAAAGACGCAAAAATCGCCTTCCCTGGCAGCTCGACCCGCACCGTCCATAGTGCGGGACGCTTTATTCCCGGCCTGTGTTCCCCTACTGTGAATTGGGGGGAAATTAGCCCTTAACGACAGAACAACACTTTAGCCTGCCTACAACGTGCAACCGCGGTGTAACCGACAGTCAGGGCGGCAGAATCGCTCAAATCTCTGCCTTCCGCGCACAGACGCGATGTCACCTGCACTTTGAGCCAGGAAGTTGTTTCCCAGAGGTTTACTCAGCAGCTGGCGACCAGTGCTTCCAGTTCAGGCCGGTTGGTCACCTTGCTGTCAATCTTCACGTAGGCACTTTTCTCTTCCGGCACGATAAAGACGGAAGCGACGCCTGGCTGAGCTTTCAATCGTTTTTCCAGCGCATCTTTATCCAGATTATCGTCCTTCAGCAGAATACGCAGGCTGCTGACGTAAGGGGGTTCCTGCATGGTGCAGCTGACCAGCAGCCAGACTGCGGCGATAATCGAGCCGACCAGGAACACAGTCTGCGCGTCGAAATGACCGAATACCCAACCACCCAGGCTGCCGCCAATGGCCACACCAATAAACTGGCCGGTGGAGTAGAGGCCCATCGCTGTGCCTTTATAGCCAGGAGGCGACTCTTTACTCACCAGCGAAGGCAGGATCGCTTCCATCAGATTGAAGCCAATAAAGAACAGCTGCACGCCAACCACCAGCGTCCAGAAGTGATTGCCCGCGCCCCACAGCACCACTTCCGCAATCAGCATCAGCGCCACGCAGCAGACAAACACTCGCTTCATCTTGCGCTTCACCTCCGCATAAATGATAAACGGGATCACGCCGCAGAAGGCAATCAGCATGGTGACCAGGTAAATTTTCCAGTGCTGTTCAGCCGGGAAACCGGCGTTTTCAAATTCGCCCGGCAGCGCCACAAAGCTCGACATCAGCATAATATGCAGGCACATGATGCCGACATTCAGCTTCACCAGGCGGCTATTTGCCAGCACCTTACGGATGCTGCCTTTCACCATGCCCGATTCACGGTTCAGCACGTGATTGGAGGCGTTTGGCACCACCACCAGAGTGATCACGATACCGCTGGCCGCGAGGACAGCAATCATCCAGAACAGCGCGTGCAGACCCAGCGCATGCGTAATGATCGGGCCGAGCACCATGGCAATGGCAAAGGTGATACCAAAGCTGATGCCGATAAAGGCCATGGCTTTGGTGCGGTTCTGTTCCCGGGTCAGATCTGACAGCAGAGCCATCACCGCTGCTGCAATCGCACCGGAGCCTTGCAATGCACGACCGAGGATCACTCCCCAGATGGACGTGGTGCAGGCAGCAATCACGCTACCAAGAACAAAAATCAGTAACCCGCCGACGATTAACGGTTTGCGACCAATGCGGTCAGACAATAAGCCGAAGGGGATTTGGAATACGGCCTGCGCTAAACCGTAGATGCCGATGGCGAGTCCTATTAATGCTTCACTTGCTCCCTGTAATGCCATGCCATAAGTAGTCAGGACGGGCAGCACCATAAACATTCCCAGCATACGCAGGGAAAAGACCGTCCCTAAACCCCATGTCGCACGCAGCTCGACCGGAGTCATTTTATTATCGTTCATTACAACCTCAATTTATCAGGTGCAGGTATTTTAAGGGGCAGGGCAGGGTGGGTAAAATACTTCTTATTAAACAGTCGTAACAAAAAGAAAGGGCGCGATAATCGCGCCCTTTATGATGAGGTCTGTCTTACCAGACGTAAGTCAGCAGGTCTTTTGAGGCCGGAGCCATAAAATCGACCGACATCATTACGCTCAGGGCAGTAATGGCGACGATAGAGAAGACGAACAGCTTACGGGCCCAGACGCGGTCATTCTGCGTTTTGTACCCTGAAAGCGCCATCCCCAGCCACCACACGCTGACCGCTGCAGCCACCACCAGATACTTGTAGCCTGCGTAACCCACCAGCGTTAGCATCAGGGTGGCAATCATAAACGCGAGGATATACAGCGTGATATGATTTTTCGCCACGGAGATACCTTTTACCACCGGCAGAACCGGGATATTCGCAGCCTGGTAATCTTTAAAGCGGAAGATGGCAATCGCATAGGAATGCGGCATCTGCCACAGGCTAAAGATAGCCAGCAGGATTAACGCACCAGCATCAAACTGGTTGGTCACGGCGCAGTAGCCAATCACCGGCGGCGCAGCGCCGGAGAGGCTGCCAATCAGCGTGCCATAGACAGACTTGCGCTTCATGTACAGGCTATAAATGCCGACATAAACCACAAAGCCCATCACCGCCAGCCACATGGCCAGCGGGTTAGCTCCGAAATACAGCAACGCGAATCCAGCAATACCCAGAACGGTTGCATAAACCAGAGAGACTGTCGGAGAAATGAGGCCTTTAACCAGCACCCGATTTCTGGTCCTCTCCATTTTCACGTCGATGTCACGGTCGATAAAGTTGTTATAAACACAACCCGATGCGACCACCAGCGAGACGCCGACTAAGGTGGAGAAAAACAGGGGATAGTCAATGTGGCCTTTCGAGGCCAGCAGAAAACCCCCGATCACAGAAATCAGATTTCCGAAAATAATTCCTGGTTTCGTTACTTGCAGGTATTGCTTAATCATCACTGGTAGCTCGGTTAGTTGGCCATCATGTTGTAGTTGAGGTTCCACATGATCCATAGCGAGCCAACAACAACTATCAAGATGATTATTGCGGCAAAAACAATTGCCACAAGGTTCCATCTTTCTTCAGAAGAGGTGTTCAGGTGCAGGAAGTACACCAGGTGCACCAGCACCTGGACAATCGCACAAACCAGAACCACACCCAGGATGGTCGCTTTAGAAGCGCCGCCGTCCATGACCATCCAGAACGGGATCGCGGTCAGAATGATCGACAGGATAAAGCCGATCATATAAGACTTCACGCTACCGTGTGACGCACCATGTTCGTTAACAGAATGACTCATTACATGGCTCCCATCAGGTAAACAATGGTGAATACACAGATCCACACCACGTCCAGGAAGTGCCAGAACAGGCTCAGGCACATCACACGGGTGCGGTTAGTTTCAGACAGACCACGTTTGGAGATCTGGTACATCAGTACCGCCATCCAAATCAGACCTGAAGTCACGTGCAGACCGTGAGTCCCTACCAGCGTAAAGAACGCGGAGAGGAAGCCACTGCGCTGCGGACCAAAACCTTCCATGATCAGATGATGGAATTCATAGATTTCCATCCCGATAAAGCCCAGACCGAACAGGAAAGTCAGCGCCAGCCAGCCGATAACGGAGCCTTTGCTGCCTTTGTTCATGCTGATCACGGCAAAACCATAGGTAATGGAGCTCAACAGCAGCAGGGCGGTTTCACCCAGTACGAACGGCAGTTCAAAAATATCTTTACCAGCCGGGCCGCCAGCGGTGTTGTTAACCATCACACCGAAAGTAGCAAACAGGGTGGCGAAGATGATGCAGTCGCTCATCAGGTAGATCCAGAAGCCAAAGACCTTATTGGCTCCTGCATCGTGATGCCCATGCTCCGCATGGGCGTCGTGGTGTTTAGTCAGAGTTTCAGTTGACATTTTTCAGTCCTGCTTTGCTAATTTCGTCAAAGTGCTGATTCTCGATTTTTTCGATCTCGGCAACGGGAACGTAGTAATCAACGTCTTCGTCGAAGCTCTTGATGACCCAGGTCAGGATCATGCCGAGGAACGACAGACCCACCAGCCACCAGATGTGCCAGATAGCTGCGAAACCGAACACCAGGCTGAATGCACCGATCACCACACCAGCACCGCTGTTTTTCGGCATGTGGATCTCAGCGTAGTGAGCAGGCTGTTTGTACGCTTCGCCTTTTTCCTTCATTTCCCAGAACGCATCGCGCTCGTGGATAACAGGCACTTCAGCAAAGTTGTAGAACGGTGGTGGTGAAGAGGTTGCCCACTCCAGAGTACGGCCGCCCCATGGATCGCCAGTCAGGTCACGCAGCTGCTCACGGTCACGTACCGAGACCCAGAACTGAGTGATCTGGCAGATAACGCCACAGGCAATCAGTGCTGCGCCGCCCGCTGCAACAACCAGCAGTGGGTGGAACTGAGGATCGATATTCTGGCTCAGACGACGGGTCATCCCCATGAAGCCCAGCGCGTACAGCGGCATAAAGGCAACGAAGAAGCCGATGATCCAGAACCAGAAGGCGCGGATACCCCATTTCTCGTTCAGGCAGAAGCCGAACGCTTTCGGGAACCAGTAAGTCACACCAGCGAAGCAACCGAACACCACACCACCGATAATCACGTTATGGAAGTGAGCAATCAGGAACAGACTGTTGTGCAGAACGAAGTCCGCACCTGGCACCGCCAGCAGAACACCGGTCATACCACCTACGGAGAAGGTGACCAGGAAGCCTACGGTCCACAGCATGGCAGAGTGCATCTGAATGCGGCCCTGGTACATGGTGAACAGCCAGTTAAAGATCTTAACACCGGTCGGGATGGCGATAATCATCGTCATAATACCGAAGAAGGCGTTAACGTTCGCTCCCGCACCCATGGTGAAGAAGTGGTGCAGCCACACGATAAAGGACAGGATGGTGATAACAATCGTTGCCCAGACCAGTGAGGTGTAACCAAACAGGCGTTTTTTGGAGAAGGTTGCCACCACTTCGGAGAACACACCGAAGACTGGCAGAACCAGAATGTAAACTTCCGGATGGCCCCAGACCCAGATCAGGTTCACGTACATCATCATGTTGCCGCCCATTTCATTGGTGAAGAAATGGAAGCCCAGATAACGGTCAAGGGTCAGCAGTGCCAGCGTCACGGTCAGCACCGGGAAGGCCGCGATAATCAGTACGTTAGTACACAGCGAAGCCCAGGTGAACACCGGCATTTTGAACATGGTCATGCCAGGAGCACGCATTTTCAGGATAGTAACGAAGAAGTTAATACCCGTTAATGTCGTCCCGATCCCCGACAGCTGCAGACTCCATATCCAGTAGTCAACGCCGACCCCTGGACTGTATTCCGCACCGGAAAGTGGTGGGTATGCCAACCAGCCGGTCTGAGCGAACTCGCCCACACCCAGTGACAGGTTAACCAGCACCACACCCACAGCCGTGAACCAGAAGCTCAGGTTGTTCAGGAACGGGAAGGCCACGTCGCGTGCACCGATCTGCAGAGGAACAGCGATGTTCATCAGACCGACAACAAACGGCATCGCTACGAAGAAGATCATGATCACGCCGTGAGCGGTGAAGATCTGGTCGTAGTGATGGGGAGGCAGGAACCCGGCCTCGCCGGCAGAAGCCAGCACCTGCTGGCTACGCATCATGACCGCATCGGCAAAGCCGCGCAGCAGCATAACGAAGGCCATGATGATATACATGATACCGAGTTTTTTGTGGTCAACAGACGTCAGCCATTCTGACCACAGGTATTGCCACTTACCGAAGTAAGTGATTGCTCCAGCAACCGCCAGACCACCAAGAATGATGGCGGCAACCGTAACCACGATAATCGGCTCGTGGTACGGTACTGCATCAAGGGTTAATTTTCCCAACATCGTATTATTCCTCGGCTCCAGCTTTAGGGGCGTCGCTCATGTCCATGCCTTCGTGTCCGGACATGTCCATTTTCCCGTGGTTCATCATGAACTTGTCAATAACCTGCTTGAACAGTCCAGGATTAGCAGTAGAGAAGAACTCAACAGGATGGTTTTCGCTAGGCGCGGCCAGTTTCTCGAAGTCATCCATGGTCATCAGCGTATTGGATGATTCTTTCGCCTTCGCAACCCACTGATCGAATGATGCCTGGTCAGGAGTGGCGATCGCTTTGAACTTCATACCTGAGAAGCCACGACCACTGAAGTTAGCGGAGATACCGTCAAACGTGCCGGGTTCATTCGCAATCAGATGCAGTTTGGTCTGCATGCCCGCCATAGCGTAAATCTGGCTACCGAGGGTAGGAATGAAGAAGGAGTTCATCACGGAGTTGGAAGTGATTTTGAAGTTCACTGGCGTGTTAGCCGGGAACGCGATCTGGTTCACTGTCGCAATACCCTGTTCCGGGTAGATAAACAGCCATTTCCAGTCCAGTGCCACCACGTCGATCTCAACTGGCTTCACATCAGAGGCCAGAGGCTTGCTTGGTTCCAGCGCGTGGGTCGATTTCCACGTCAGTACACCAAGGAAGATAATAATCAAGATGGGAACAGTCCACACCACGGCTTCCACTTTATTAGAGTGTGACCAGTTAGGGCTGTATTTGGCATTGGTATTGGATGCCCGATATTTCCAGGCGAACACCACAGCCATTAAGACTGCCGGAATAACGACGATCATCATCAAGCCAAAGGCTGTCAGTATCAGCGAACGTTGCTCCAGTGCAATCTGTCCTTTGGGATTCAACAATGCACTATCACAGCCACTTAACAATAAAGTGCCTGCAATTAATGACAAAATCCCCAAACTTTTATTGTATTTCCTGAGTCTCATTTAACGACCTCAATGACAAGGGCTCTATTGTCGTTTAAGTGTGGCGGCATTTTACGGGAACGTTTCATTACTGTAAACCAGCAACAGCTTGTGTCAGCGCCATGTTGACACCTTTTGCAAAGGCTGTCACAGATGTTGCTGGAGGTGACAAAATATGAATGGAGGCAAGGGGTTGGGGCAATATAACAAAAACCTATCGAAAAACCCATTCAAAAATCGTGGCTGATATAACCAGCGAATTTGGCACTCAAACATTTAACATATTTGCATCATTTGGGAGATGTGAATTATACAATAATAATAACGTACCGGTTTTTAATATTCTACACGGAGGGAATGTTGCGGGATAAACCTTTTAGGAAATAATGGAGAATGGCCAAATTATCCCCGCAGGCAATTGTTAAAAATCGTTTGTTTCCCGACCGCAACACCCCTTTTTTGAACGTCAAAAAAAGCCTTTTTGTTACGGTATTGTTAGGTGCAATTTTTTCACTTCACTTCCTTCTGTCGGCAGTGGGGTCAGCGCCGCCCGTTTTGTTCCTGCATGAGTGGATGTTTTTCCAAAAAAGTGCCAGAAACATGCCTGTAAATTGGGTGGTGCACCTCCAAATTAAGGCAGTTAATCCGAGCGGAATCACACTGTTCAGGCAGGTTATCATTTCAGTGTTGACAATATCCCGGGAGCATTATCATTATATAACCCGCTATATAGCGACTGAAAACAGGGAGTTGATATGGATATCACCCGACGCCGTCTGGCTGGCTTTGTTGCCGCCAGTGGCCTTCTCTCAATACTGCCTTTTCCTGCCCTGGCGACTGCACCAGGCCTGTTTATTTATGGCAAGCTTCCCTCACCTTCCCGAATTCGTACCGTTCTGAGCGCTGGTGCGCCCGGCGACCCGTTGCTGCTGGCGCTGGTTCCTGAAAAACTACTGGGTTTATCCTTTTTTGAACTCGCCCAGCCGGGCAATGAATTTCTGCCGGAGGAGATCCGCCGCCTGCCGAAAATTGGCCGTCTGGCTGGTCGGGCAAGTACGCTCTCACTGGAGCGGGTGATGGCTTCAGCCTGATGTCATCGTTGACTGTGGTACGGCAGATGCAACTTATCGTTCGCTGGCAGAGAGAATCAGCGCCCGAACCGGTATTCCGTGGGTGCTGGTTGATGGCGGGTTAGCGTCCACGCCCCGCCAATTGCGGCAGGTTGGGGGGCTTCTTGGGGTAAGCGACCGGGCTGAACAACAGGCCCGGCTGGATGAAAAATTTCTCAGCGAGGCGACGGTTTTTGCCGCCCGGCAGTCTCCAACCCGGACGTTTTATTCAGCCAGGGGGGTAAGAGGGCAGGAAACAGGGCTGGAAGGATCTTTGCACACGGCTGCTGCAGAACTGCTGGGGCTGAAAAATGTGGCAAAACAGGTCGGACAGTCGCGGCTGGCACAGATTTCAATGGAGCAGATCCTTGACTGGCAGCCTTCTCTGGTGATCACCCAGAGCCAGAGCGCATGGCAACATATTACCACCGATGCCGTCTGGCAGGGCGTGAAAGCGGTGCAGGATCGGCAGGTTCTGCTGTTTCCCCGACATCCTTTCGGCTGGCTGGATGCGCCTCCTGGCGTCAACCGGTTGATGGGGCTGCGTACTCTGCAGGCGCATTTTGATCCGCAGGTTAAACAGAGACTGGAGCGGGACCGGGCACTGTTTTTTAGATTGTTTTATCACGCGGAGCCTGATGTGAGCCAGTGGCAGCAATTGCTGAGTCCTTCATGAAAAGCTGGATGCTGTGGCTGATTGCCGCCGGGATAGCGCTGACCTGCGTAGTCGTTTCAGTTGGCGTTGGTGCGTTCCCTCTGACCGTTGCGCAGATGATCGGCCTGATCTTTCATCCGGGAGAAATCAGCCAGGCACCTGAACCGGGGATCGTCTTCTGGCAGATCCGACTGCCGCGTATTGCGGCCGCGTTGCTGATTGGTGCCGGGCTTTCCGCTGCCGGAGCCGCTTATCAGGGGATCTTACGCAATCCCCTGGTGTCGCCGGATATTCTGGGCGTTTCCGCAGGAGCCGGCCTGGGAGCCTCGCTGGCTATTTTGCTGGAAATGCCGGTGATCGCAATTCAGGCGTTCGCTTTTGTCGGTGGCCTGGTCGTGGTCACTCTTGCGACGGGGATTGCCCGCATGGCACGCCGGCACGACGCTGTTTTGTCGCTGGTGCTGGTGGGTATTGCCCTTGGGGCATTGTGCGGCGCGGCAATCTCGCTGATTAAAGTTATCTCCGATCCTTACACACAATTGCCGACGATTACCTTCTGGCTGTTGGGCAGTTTATCAGCCATAACTCCCGGCGACCTGATGACCGCCGGGGCCGGGATTATCGCCGGGCTGATGCCGTTGCTGCTCCTGCGCTGGCGGGTAAATTTGCTCAGCCTGCCAGATGAGGAGGCACAGGCACTTGGTGTGAATGTCACCCGGATCCGCATTCTCTTTATTGTCTGCGCCACACTGGTAACGGCCTGCGCGGTAGCGGTCGCCGGAGTGATTGGCTGGGTCGGGCTGGTGGTGCCGCATATCTGCCGTCTGCTGGTGGGAGCCAACTACCTGCGTTTGCTTCCCTTGTCGCTCTTTTGCGGAGGATTGTTTTTGCTGCTGACCGACACTCTGGCCCGTACCCTGGGCGCTATTGAGCTGCCACTTGGGATCCTCACTTCCTTTACTGGCGCTCCCTTTTTTCTGATGCTGCTTCTGCGCGGAGGGCGAAGGTGATGCTGTTACAGTTCGACAAGGTGACGCTTGGCTATTCCGGCGTCAGCATCTTGAGTGAAGTCAGTTTCAGCCTGCGTCGGGGAGAAATTTGCTGCCTGCTCGGCGGCAATGGCAGCGGAAAAAGCCCCCTGTTGCGCAGCCTGGTCGGGGCGATTAAACCTTCTGCGGGTGCCATTAACCTTGCGGGTAAACCGCTCGGTAGCTGGTCCGTGCGTGAGCGGTCAGCCCTTGTTGGTTGGGTGCCTCAGTCGCACCATACTCCGTTTGCTTTCAGCGTACTGGATATGGTGATGATGGGCAGCACAGCCGGGCAGGGAATCTTCAGCTCACCCGGCAAAAAGCAGCGTGACCAGGCCCGCAGCGCCCTCGCCGGGCTGGGGATCGGCAGGCTGGAGCCGCGGCTCTGGCCTACGCTGAGTGGCGGAGAACAGCAGTTGGTGCTGATTGCCCGGGCGCTGGTGCAGCAGCCACAGCTGATGCTGTTAGATGAACCCGCTGCCAGCCTGGATTTTGGCCACCAGATCGCTCTGCTGGAGCAGATCCACCAGCTGAAAAAATCCGGAATGACCCTGCTGATCGCGACTCACCATCCCATGCATGCCAGTGCGGTGGCCGACCGGGTGGCTTTCGTCAGCCCGGCAACAGGTGTCACCATCGGCTCTCCGGCAACCATGCTAACCAGCGTATCGCTGGCAACCCTTTATCAGGTGCAGGCGGAAGATATCCGCCGCCATCTGAATCTCAGCAACCAGCTACAGGAGAAAGAGCATGCTGATTGATGACATTGATTTCGGGGCCCTTTATCAGCAGCAGCTCAGGCTGGCAAAGCGTACCGAAAAGAGCCCGGAATACTGGGACGGGCGTGCACAGGAAATGTCTGCCATTTGTGCCAGCCCGCAAAGTCCTTATCTGCAGCAACTGCTGGCCAAAATTGATTTCACTGGCGCTTCCACTTTACTGGATGTCGGCTGTGGCCCCGGCACGGTCTGCCTGAATGCAGCTTCTCGGCTTGAGCAGGTTTACGGCATTGATTACAGCTCCGGCATGCTGGAGGCGGCCGCGCAGAAGGCAAAAGTGATGGGGGTGAATAACGTCACTCTGCTACAACGAGCCTGGGAAGAGTGTTGGGACGATCTTCCCGTCTGTGATATTGCCGTGGCATCACGCTCCACGCTGGTGGGGGATCTGCGTGACGCGATGTTCAAACTCAATCAGCAGGCACGCCTGCGAATCTACACCACCCACACGGTGACCGGCAGGTTCGGCGATCCGCAACCGGGCGAAGAAGAAAAACCCGAGCTGCCGAACTATATCTATGCCGTTAACGTGCTGTACCAGATGGGCATTCAGGCGCGGGTGGATTTTATCCGGCATCCTGACGCCCGCGACTGGGCACTGGTGTCCTGGGATCGGGTATCGCTGATTTAAGGAGGTCGCGATGATCTACATACCGGACAGCCTGCTCGAACGGTGGCTGCTGGAGGATATTCAGGGGGGTGACCTGACCACGCGCACGCTGGGTTTTGGATCCCGGTCCGGACAGATGGTGTTTTCACACCGGCAGGGCGGCTGCGTAAGCGGGCTGGAGTGCGCGCGGCGAATGCTGAAGCGACTGGATCTGCAGATCGATTTCGCCGTCCGCGATGGAGAAGTGGTGGCTTTGGGAGGACTTCTGCTGACAGCAACCGTCCCGGCGCAGGCACTCCATCAGGGATGGAAAGCGGTGCAGAACATGCTGGAGTGGAGCTGCGGCGTGGCTGACTACGTTTATCAGATGCAGCAGCGAATGAGGCAGTCGTGCCGGAAGGGCATATCGCCTGCACCCGCAAAACTATCCCCGGAACGAAATTGCTCGCCATGCAGGCCGTGTTAAACGGCGGTGGCATCATTCATCGTGCGGGATGTGCCGAAACAGTATTACTTTTTGCCAGCCACCGCCGCTTTTGCCGCGATCCTCAGGACTGGAAAGCGATGATAGCCACTCTGCGGCGGGAGGCTCCGGAAAAAGCAATCGTCGTTGAAGCGAATAACCTGCAGGAGGCAGAAGCGGCGCTGAAAGCACGGCCGGATGTTCTGCAACTGGATAAATTCACCCCGGCGGAAGTGTTGCAGGTGCAGGCGATAGCTGCACAACTGGCCCCCGAATGTCGGCTGTCGGTGGCCGGAGGGATCACTCTCGCCACCGTTGAAGATTTTGCCCGCACCGGCATTGCGCTGCTGGTGACCTCGGCACCTTATTACGCCCAACCAGCGGATATTTCAGTGGTTATCAGCCCTATGGACGACTAAAGGCTTCGTAAGGCTGCCACGGGCGTGGCGGCACTGCTTTATCACCAGATCAGGGAAATGATCATGAAAATAAGACCTCTCACTCTTTCACTGGCTGCCACACTGGCCATCACCGGGCAGCTCCAGGCAGAAGAACAGCCCCTTCAGGTCTGGTCCAGCCCGGTCGCTGCCAGCCGCGATATCCTTACGCCGGACACCTTTAACCAGCTTGAAAAACACGATGCCGCTGAAGCGCTGGCTACCGTGCCCGGCGTCACGCTGGACAAGTCTGGCAACCGCAATGAAATGCTGGTTCGCGTCAGGGGCTTCGACAGCAAACAGGTCCCCATTTACTACGACGGCGTGCCGATCTATATCCCTTACGACGGCAACCTCGATCTCAGCCGTTTTCTCACCTCCGGGCTGGCTTCGCTGGAAGTCTCAAAAGGTTATACCCTTATGATAGCAACACGAACAGATGCAAATATGGTATCACTGGACTTCATTCAGACAATTTGATAGTTAACACTCTCATCTTTTAATTGCTATTGAGATTAAGACACATGGCTCTCGTGGGTTACGCTCGTGTATCGACGACCGATCAGGATCTGACGCACCAGATCGCAGTTTTGACTGCCACTGGCTGTCGGAAAATTTTCGCTGAAAAAATAACCGGCACAAAAAAGGAAGGGCGTCAGGCGCTCGATGAATGCCTGGATTACTTACGGGAGGGAGATACGCTGGTGATCACCCGTATTGACCGGCTGTCACGAAGCCTGCGCGACCTGCAAAATCTGGTACACGAGCTCGAAGGGCAAAATATCAAACTCAGGGCCACTGAGCAGGCCATTGATACATCCTCCGCTTCCGGCAAGGCTTTTCTGGATATGCTGGGCGTCTTCGCCGAATTCGAAACCCGCCTGCGTCAGGAACGGCAACGGGAAGGAATTATCCGGGCGAAAGCCAGAGGCGCATATAAAGGAAGAAAACCCACCGCTCAGGCAAAAACGCAGCAGGTCATTGAGCTCACCATGGCCGGATTAACCCGCGAAGCAGTTGCCGGCCAGCTGGGCATAGGCAAGGCCAGTGTTTACCGGATATTAAAAGCATGGCGCCTGCAGCATCCCGAAGCCATCCTGCCCGGTGAACGGGTTAAGCCCCTGAGCAGCAATAGTGAGACAGTGACCGATCGTGCTACGATAGTCCCATGAAAAATAACCCGACGCCCCATGATGCCGCATTCAGGCAGTTTCTGACCCAGCCCGATATTGCCCGCGACTTTATGGAACTCCATCTTCCGGCAGAGCTGCGCGCTATCTGTAACCTCAGCACGCTGAAGCTGGAGTCCGGCTCCTTTGTCGAGGATGATCTCCGCCAGTATTTCAGCGACGTGCTCTACAGCCTGAAAACCACCGCCGGGGATGACGGCTACGTGCATGTGCTCATCGAGCACCAGTCGAGTCCTGATCGGCACATGGCTTTCCGGCTCATCCGGTACGCGGTGGCTGCCATGCAGCGTCATCTTGATGCCGGTCACAAAAATCTGCCGCTGGTCATTCCGGTGCTGTTCTATACCGGCAGACGCAGCCCGTATCCCTATTCCACCAACTGGATGCAGGAATTTGACGATCAGGCGCTGGCCGCGAAGCTGTATACCGGCAATTTTCCGCTGGTTGACGTGACGGTCATTCCCGACGATGAAATAATGAACCACCGCAGTATGGCCGCGCTGACCCTGCTGCAGAAACATATCCGCCAGCGGGATCTGGCAGAGCTGACGGACAGGCTGGCCACTATCCTGCTGGCCGGCAGTCTGTCTTCGCCACAGGTCATTTCGCTGGTACACTATATTCTACAGGCAGGAGAGTCGTCGGATGCGCAGGCGTTTGTACGTGAGCTGGCGCTCCGGGTCCCGCAACATGAGGAAGAACTGATGACGATCGCACAACAGCTTGAACAGAAGGGCATCGAGAAGGGGATTCAGCTGGGTGAACAGCGCGGTATTGAAAAAGGACGGCAGGAAGGAATGCTTGAAGGCAAACTTCAGGTTGCCCGTACCATGCTGCAGAACGGCATCGATCGCAGCTCGGTAATGCAAATGACCGGGCTGTCCGACGATGACCTGGCGCAGATTCACCATTAATCTCCCTGTCCGGCAGGGCAGGGCTGGCCGGATAAGGCCGGAGCCGTGGCACCGGTAAGCACCGCGTCGGCACTCAGCCTCTGGTGTTCTGCGCCACCCCGGCACACGGTTCTGTCGCATTAAGGCTGCGTCAGGTAACATGCTGTTTTTTTGTGATGTTTCCTGCCCATGTCCCTGACCCGAAAAGCCTTCAAACGCCTGCATTACCCCGCTGATGTTATCGCTCAGTGTGTCCGCTGGTATCTGGCTTATTCCCTGAGCCTGCGCAACCTGGAAGAGATGATGGCTGAGCGCGGTATCACCGTCGACCATTCCACGCTTCACCGCTGGGTCATCCGGCTGGTACCACTGCTGGATACGGCGTTCCGCCGGCATAAACGTGCCGTGGGCCGCCGGTGGCGAATGGATGAAACCTACATCAGGGTCAGGGGACGGTGGAAATATCTGTACCGGGCGGTCGATACTGAAGGTCAGACCATCGACTTTTGGCTGACGGCTAAACGGGATGCCGCTGCGGCCCTGCGCTTCTTCCGCAAAGCCATTCGCCGGCATGGCGAACCTGAGGTGGTGACCATCGATAAAAGTGGCGCCAATACGGCGGCACTGGCCACACTCAATGCCGGTAAATCAGAAGAAGAAATCATCACCATCAGGCAGAACAAGTATCTGAATAACCTGATTGAGCAGGATCACCGAAATATCAAACGACGGACACGAGCTATGCTGGGATTCAAATCGTTCCGGCGTGCGCAGTGTCTCCTGGGAGGAATTGAGCTGGTCCACATGATAGGGGTCCGCATGGAAAACGGCAAATATCCTACGTTAGGCCTGTTTTTTAAGCAGCTTTGAGCGAACAGCAGACCATATTTGGCCCCGGTCACGTATTTACAATGGCGCCGACATAGGATTTTAACTTTACGTGTTCTGATAGAGATTCCGGCGGTTACCGTACAGGCCTGCAAATTTTCATCCATTGCTCAATGTAAATTCGTAACGTTCAGGGCGAATGAAGAAGCGAGAGTTTTCCGCACACTGACCGTTTTCAAACCAGGATGTCCTCTCTAGAAGGAAGAGCGGCGAGTTTTTAGCGATGCCCAGCACTTCGGCAAGTGCCTTATCGGCAAAGTCCAAACGGATGGCGATATCAGAACGGCTTATCGCACTCTGGGTGGCTTTTTCCAGCAAAGCCCAGGTGGGTTCCTGCTCCGTCTCTTCCCAGCTAAGCGCATGAGGGAAAGCCAGAAAATGGCTGTAACACACGGCAATCGGCTCGTTATCCACCAGATGCAACCGTGAGATAAAGGTCAGAGACCGGGCCATCTCAAACAGGGTGAGTAACGGCTCGGGTGTGGGGATCTGCTCTTTAGCCAGCAGGCGCATACTCGCGTTCAGCCCCTGCTGCTTAAGGGACTCATGAAAGCTGCGCATAACATTGATACCGTGCGCTACTTTTTTGCCTGACACGTAGGTGCCTTTCCCCTGTTTACGCTCAACAATACCCCGCTCAGTGAGAGACTTAAGCGCAAGCCGGACCGTGACCCTGCTGACGGAAAAGCGCGCTTCCAGCGCAGATTCAGAGGGCAGCTTTCCGCTTGGCTGATAGTGGCCGGCGGCAATTTCCTGCTGCAGCGTATCGGCAATCTGCCGGTACAACGATGTCATGTTTTCACGCACTAATGTCATTCAGGTTCCGTCTCTCGTATTCCGTTCGGATCTAGTTTAGTCAGAAGCGATCTTAGACCAGCTTGTATTAATACGTATTATAACCATATCTCAATTTACTTACACGTGATGTCCAGCATGACAACTTCTGCGTCACCCGCACTGGCGGTAGACAATATCACTTTTCGTTACCCCGGCAGCGCACCGGTGTTTCGCAATTTCAGTTTCCATGCACGGCAGGGCGAATTTGTCGTGCTGCTGGGGCCTTCCGGCTGCGGCAAGAGCACCCTGCTTAACCTGCTGGCGGGATTCACCGAGCCTGAAGAGGGGACCGTTAAAATTGATGGGCAGCGGACCACGCCAGAGAACAACCAGCTGGGTTACGTGTTTCAGCAGCCGCAACTCTTTGGCTGGCTGAGCGTGCTGGAGAACGTCCGGTTCGGCCTGCGTATGCAGAAACGCGAGGACGTCGCTTCTCAGCGTGAACGCGCGCTGTCTTATCTGCAGCGGGTGGGGCTGGCGCATGCCGCCCAGCAGTTTCCACATCAGATGTCCGGGGGAATGCAGCAGCGCGTGTCGCTGGCGCGTGCGCTGGCACTGGAGCCTGACGTATTGCTGATGGATGAGCCGTTCGCTGCCCTTGATGCCATCACCCGCGGTGATATGAACGAAGAGACGTTGCGCCTATGGTCTGCCATCGGCCAGACCACCGTATTTATCACGCACGACATTGAAGAAGCCGTCTTCCTGGCCGATCGCGTCATCGTCCTGAATCGTGCTCCGGGCGGGGTGCACAGCGAACTCACCATTTCTCTGCCGCGTCCGCGCAGCAATCTGGAGACGCGGCAGCTTCCGGCTTTTGCTGCATATCGCAATGAATTACTGAAGCGTATTACAGACGTGATGCAGCAGTCCCACAGTCACTCACTCTAATAAAACGGAACGCCAAATGGGTAAATCATTTCTTGCTGTGCTGATATCAGGGGTTTTATTTAACGCGGCTGACGCATCGGACTCACAGCCGCTGCGCATTGGCTGGGTTTATGCGCTGGCAAACGCACCGGCGCTGATTGCAGAAAAAGAGGGTTTTTACAAGCAGGAAGGGTTAAACGTCGAGCTAAAGTCCTTTGGCGACGGGCCGGTTATCAGTCAGGCGCTGGCCGCGCACGAGCTGGATGCAGCTTACATCGGTGCGACGCCGGTGTTTCAGTGGTTCTCTCGCGGTCTGAAGGGACAAATCATTGCCAAAGTGAACAGCGGGCAGGCCGCGCTGATCGTTCCGGCAAAAAGTGGCATTTCAACCCTGGCTGACCTGAAAGGCAAACGTATCGCAGGGGTGAAAAAGGGCAGCGGGATGGATGTCCTGCTGCGCGGAGTCGTGCTGCAGCCTGCTGGGTTAATCGCAGATAAAGATGTGCAGGTGCTGAGTATGCCACCCGGAAACATGCCCGCAGCATTGCAGCAGGGTGTGGTAGATGCTGCCTTTACCTGGGAGCCTTTTGTCAGCGAAGCGCTGCTGCGCGGTGATGCAAAAGTGCTGCTCGACGTGAATAAGGTTCAACCGGGTTATCCGTGGTATGTGCTGATGGCACTCCCGGAAACGTTAAAGGACCGTCCTGACGACGCCGTGAAACTCATCCGCGCCCATCAGAAGGCGGTGGATTTCATCAACCAGCACCCGGCAGAAGCGGATCGGATTATGGCCAACGCGTTTAAGCTGCAGTCCATCAAAACCGCAGACGGCAAAACGCTGCCGCCGGAGGCAGTGGTAGAAGAGGCGCGTAAACGCATTCAGTGGTCAGTGTCACTGACGCATAAAGACGGGGCGTTCTTTGAACAGCTGACGAAGGATTCCCGGTCGCTCGGCTACATGCAGAAAGCCCCTGCGCTGAATGAATTTGTTGATACGCAGTGGCTGAAAAAAGCAGGGATCACGCAGTGAAGTTAACGCCAAACTGGGGCTGGGCGTCGCTGCCCACTCTGCTGGTTGTCTGGATGGCTGTGGCCAGCCACTATCCTTCTTACGTGCTGCCGCAACCCTGGGATGTATGGCATGAAGCAGTGCGCTGGTTCAGTGACGGCTCCATATGGGCTCAGCTTAGGGTGAGCCTGCTGGAGGAGTTCGCCGGGTTCGTTATCGCCGTAGTGCTGGCGCTGATCCTGGGCGTCAGCGCCGGGCTGTCCGATCGGTTCAGGGATTTTCTCACGCCGCTGAACAGCCTGTTTATGGCCATCCCGCCCATTGCGTGGGCACCGCTTATGCTGCTTATTTTTGGTCTGGGCATCGTCTCTATCGTGGTGGTGATTGTTATTGCCGCGCTTTTCCCGATGTGTCTGACCATTCAGGAGGGGATCCGGGGCATTCGCGGCGGGGAAGTGAGAGCGGCGCGCACGCTGGGTGCTGGCCCGGCTCAGTTACTGCTTCATATCTATCTGCCGAGCTCATTACCGTTTATCACTGCTGCGCTGCGTATTGGATTCAGCCAGGCTTGGCGCGCACTGGTGGCGGCTGAAATGCTTGGAGCCTCTCAGGGCATTGGCTGGATGGTAGCGATGGGCGGCCAGACGGGTAACAGCAGCCAGGTGCTGCTGGGAATCTGCCTGATCGGGCTCATTGCCTGGCTGATGGAAAATCTTGTGTTTCGTCGCATCGAGCAGCGCTACCAGCGCTGGCGTGCCCAATAATTGTGTGAGGTTAATGTGAGTCAGTTTGATATCCGTGATGCAGGCGATTACATCGCCCCCAAAGGCCTATATGAGCAGAATAAAGCTCGCCCGTTTCTGGGCAGCGTCACCAGTTCACACTGTCAGCTAACGGCAGGTGTCTGGGAAGAGATCCAGCTGGAGTATACCGTGGGTGCCAGCGGCCTCGCTGATGGTGCATGGCTGAAGCTTGCCTTTAAATTTTACTCGGACTGGGCGCTCTTTCAGACCTGCAACCCCGCTGCTGCGAACTATGTCAGCGCCGAGTATCAGGCAGGCCCCCTGTTGCCGGGGCAGAGCCCTGCCACTGTGCAGCACCTGAAAGTGCGCTTCGACCAGAAAGGGCATGAGCGACCGTTCCAGAAGGCGATTCTGATTGATATCGTCGATGGCTACATCAACCCCGGGGATAAAATCATTATCCGTCTCGGCGACCGCCGTCGGGGCGGAGGCGGGACCCGCGTACAGAGTTTTGTCGAGAAAGATTTCCGTTTCCGTCTATTTGTCGACCCGCTGGGCAGCTCAAAATTTGCTGAAGTGCCGGGGGACACGCTGCTGGATATCGTACCCGGTGCCCCGGCGTCCCTTTCCGTCATTGCCCCCCGGCTACTGGCTCCTCATACACCGTTCTCCGCCATCATCCGGCTGGATGACAGTTGGGGTAATACCTGCCGGGAACTGCCGCTGTCAGGACGGCTGGCACTGACCTCCTCTAAAGGGGAAACGCAGCACCATGACTTCCAGCTGGCCGGGCAGGGCTGGGCGATTGCGCGTATCGCTGATTTGCAGCTTTCTGCAGGAGAGTGGTCAGTCAGCGCGACGCTGGACGCGCTCCCGCCGCTGGAGGGCAAAGCGTGGGTTACGGCCGAAGAGACTGCGACGGGCCTGCGCCCGCTGTATGCCGATCTTCATGTGCATTCTGATGACACCGTCGGGACCAATGACACGCTGTATAACCTGAGTTACGGACGTGACGTCGCCGGTCTTGATATTCTGGGATATACCGCAAACGACTTCAACGTTACAGAAGCGCGCTGGAAACAGGCGGTAAAACTGATTAATGAGTTGAACCAACCAGAGAGCTTTGTCTGCTATTCCGGTACCGAGTGGTGCGGCAATACCTGTGCTGGCGGCGACCACAACGTGGTGTTTCTTGAAGATGATGAACCCCAGTTCCCGTTTGATAATCAGGGCCGGCTGGTACGCTCTTTCGAGTGGAACGAGTTTACCGCCGGCACCATCAAACCGGG
Organism: Erwinia sp. 009765445; assembly: GCF_058137865.1. Classification (NCBI taxonomy): domain Bacteria; kingdom Pseudomonadati; phylum Pseudomonadota; class Gammaproteobacteria; order Enterobacterales; family Erwiniaceae; genus Erwinia; species Erwinia sp. 009765445. The sequence goes on along the minus strand of NZ_JBYUWC010000015.1, from coordinate 5,258 downwards.
GGCGTGGCCACTGGACGAGCTTTATGCCGCCTACGCGCGCGAGCCGCACAAACACCTGCTTATCCCGCACGTCGGCGGGCGGCGGTGCAACCTCGACTGGCACCATCCTGAACTGGAGAGACTGATTGAAGTCGGCTCTGCGTGGGGACAGTTCCACTGGGTCTACGCTGAAGCGCTGGAGCGCGGTTACCGGCTGGGTGCGACTGCTAACAGTGATGAGCACCAGGGACGCTGCGGTGGAGGAGTGCCCGCCACGGCGGTATTCGGTTCACGTGGTGGACTGACCGGCGTACTGGCCGAACGTTTTGACCGTAAGGGCGTGGCGACCGCGCTACGTGCCCGCCACACGTTTGCCACCACGGGTGAACGCAGCTATGCCGAACTGCGGGCCGGCAATGCGCTGATGGGTGACGTGGTTGCATACAGTTCAGTTGATGCGCTGAGCTATCGCCTGTTAGGCGATGCCGGCTGGGAAGCTATAACGCTTTATGACGGTGAAAAAGAGGTGTGGCACCGGGATTTGCACGCGGAACTGGGCCGTTCTCAGCGACAGTTCCGTGTTCGCCTGAGTGGCGCACGCATCAAAGATCGCTATCGCGGTGCGTACTGGACAGGGCATATTGACGTCGCCGGGATGCCCATCAATGGTTTCTCCCTGACCGGCGCTGACCACCCTGAACAGACTGTGTGGCGCGAGAGCCATACTCAGATTGGCTTGCGGACGGACACCAATGGAGACAGTGACACGGTAACTGTCAGCACCGGTGGGCTGCATGGGGCAAAGGTACGTGTACATTTGGAGATAAGCAGATACATCAAAGTGGGCGATCCGCTTACGCCTCAACCTCATTCATGGGCACCCGTTTTTGACGCTGAGATTGATGGCAAAGCCCTTCTGTTATCAGGTAAAGAGACTTTTACGCTGGCGGGTACTGAGCTGCAGGTCGAGATCGAACTGGTGACAGAACAGCAGCTACCGCGTGACCTCCGGGGTGATGTACTGCTTTCAGAACTCAATCTGCCTGCAAAATCTGAGCATGCTCTGTTCATTAGTGCGAGACAGAAAGACCAGTCGCGTATCTGGACCTCGGCTCTTTTCCTCACGCGTTAACATCCTTCGGCGGCGTCTAAGGCGCCGCTGTAATCATCTTTAAAGTGCGAAGTCCGCTCCTGGCACATAACAGACCGTCCAGCTGTGAACTCAGGGTCATTATTGCCCTGCCTTTACCCTGAGTATGGTTTGTCGGGTGGTATTAAATTCATGCGCAATGGCGCTGATACTGATCCCGGAGTTAATCCGTGCAATCACCGTAATTTTCTGTTCTTCATTCAGCACTGAAGGACGTCCAAACCGCTTTCCGGCTGCTTTTGCCCGCGCAATACCAGAGTGCGTACGCTCTAGCAGCAAATCTCGCTCAAACTCAGCCACGGCTGAAATCACCTGCATGGTCATTTTCCCTGCCGGACTGGCCAGGTCCACGCCCCCCAACGCCAAGCAATGTACCCGAATGTCAGACACTGCAAGTTGTTCGACGGTTTTTCTTATATCCATCGCATTACGACCAAGACGGTCAAGTTTGGTGACAATCAGTACATCACCATTTTCCATGCGATCAAGCAGTCTGATAAATCCTGGTCTTTCGCTGGCCGCGACTGACCCACTGATGTGTTCCTCAATTATTCGCTGAGGTCTGACAGCAAAACCGGCAGTTTCGATTTCTCTGCGTTGGTTCTCTGTTGTTTGCTCCAGAGGGCTTTGTTGCATAAATCAGATTTAGATCGAGCCTGTCTGTAGTGAGTTGGTTTTTCAGGCGATACGCACGCTTTCTGGCATTCCGGCCTTCGTCATTTTGTTCAGCGCACGCACCATGGCCAGAGCCTCTGCTACCTGACCATCATAGTCACGCAACGTCAGTGAACCTCCGAACAGCTGCTTCACCCTGTACATCGCCGTTTCCGCTATAGAGCGACGGTTATAATCTGTGCTCCATTTCCACCGGGCATTGCTCCCGCTCAGACGCTGATTCGCAACGGCACGGTTGCGGTCTGCGTATTCACCGGGCCAGTAACCCGCTCCCTTTCGCGGAGGGATGAGGGCGCTGATTTTCTTACGACGTAGTTCATCGTGACATAACCGGGTGTCGTAAGCACCGTCCGCTGCGGCTGACCTGATTTTTCGATGAGTCTGCCGGATTAGAACCGGGAAGGCCTCTGCATCAGTCACGTTGTTCAGCGACAGGTCAGCACAGATGATTTCATGCGTTTTCGCGTCAGCGGCCAGATGCAGTTTTCGCCAGATACGCCGGCGTTCTTTGCCGTGTTTTTTGATTTTCCACTCACCTTCACCGAAGACTTTCAGTCCCGTGGAATCAATAACCAGATGCGCTATTTCACCCCGGGTTGGCGTTTTGAAACTGACATTAACTGACTTTGCCCGTTTACTGACGCTGCTGTAATCAGGACAGCGTAACGGAACGCCCATCAGGGAAAAAATGGAATCAATGAAGCCCTGAGCAGTTCGCAGGGTGAGCCGGAATACGCGCTTAATCACCAGGACGGTCGTAATGGCAAGGTCGGAATAGCGCTGAGGCCGCCCACGTGATGAGGGCGTTGCTGAGTCATACCATGCCCTGACAGCTTCATCATCCAGCCAGAAGGTTATGGAGCCACGGTTGATAAGGGCTTTGTTGTAGGTGGGCCAGTTGGTAATTCTGAACTTCTGCTTTGCCATGGGACTGCCTGTGTTGTCAGGATGATGCGTGATCTGATCCTGCGATTGAGCAAAAGTTCGATTTATTCAACAAAGCCGTCCGGATCTGAAAAATGAGCCCGTTATCGTCCTTTCGAATAATGATCTGAGGGATATAAACTGTTAGTTAGAGATCGAAAACTTAAATCCGGATATGAAGCTCCTTCACTACGATTTTACAACCCAAAGCAGCCAGTCGAATGATCAGGAATTCAGAGACGCCTTATTAATATGCGCTGTGTCTCATGGTCTCCGAAGCACTTGTTAATATAATCGCGATAAGTCAGTCGAAGAACCCCAGCCGGAGTCAAGGTACCGGCTGGTGAAGGTGTGAATCATTTCAGAGAGTTATTAATTTCTTTGAAAAGCCCTGTAAATCGTTTTATGGTGGTTTCTGACAAATTTTCAGGTGTATTAGTCGCGAAAGCGGCAGCGACGGCATAGTGATTATATCCGCCAGATGGTCGGATTTTTATGCTGTTGTTTGAGAGATATTTTTCGATACGCTGAACAATGCGATCCCCCGCTGGAAGATTCGTATCGTCAATAATCATACCATTCAACTCTTTTTTGTATACCCCACAGAAAAGCTTCAAGTAGGCATTTGGATCTATTAGGTCTTCGACATCTGTAGGAATACTGTCCTCTCCCATCTTAGATATGTCGCGAAATTGAGAAAAATTAAATACCGATTTTTTTTTCAGTAATTTTTGTTGGATTAAAGATTCAAGTTTTTGGTCGGGCTTTCCGTTGTAATCATGTAATATTGTAAGATTGAGCCCGTTTGCACCCAAGAGCGAGACGAAGGTCGCGACGTTGCTCAATCCCCCTACCGGAACAATGGTGGCGTTATTAGTAAGCCCTACATTACCTTTTGACTCTACAATTTTCGACATGACTTGTAATATTGAAAGCTCTGATATTCCTTCGACCAGCAAGTTATATTTTGTGACAAAGAGATTTTGGGCCAAATTCCATCCCAGAGCTGCTTGGAGAGGGAATATTGTGCGTGGATCAGATCCAGATAAGTTGTCTGAAATAACTGTGCCCAACTTGGCTTTATCTTCCACAACTCTGACTTGGTGTAGTCTGTCTGAGTGCACCATGAAAGGTGAGTGTGTTGTATATATAACCTGTTGATCTTTTGAAAGATTATCAATGTAGTTGAGAAAGTCGGTTTGGGCCAAGGCGTGCAATGCAAGTGCAGGCTCATCTAGTAATAGAATCAGACTTTTTTCCGAGTCCCGCCCACTTGGATCAATCTGGTGTTGAACGCTGTCGAACCAAACTAAGAAGCTGAAGAACCAAATAAAGCCACGGCTGCGCTGGTCAAACGGAGTCGATACACCACGGTGACGCCGATTTTTAATGCGGAGATAAATATTCGGCCCATTGTTGAAAGGGCTAGCATCTGAAGAGTCGGCACGAATATCTATCTCAACTTCTAGGTCTTCATTTTGCTTCCAAAATTCAAGAACCTGATCGGTCAAGCTTATCGATACCGCCTCAATTTGAGATTTAAGTTCCTCGTAGGATGTGCCGTTGTCAAAATCATCTAGATCAACTTCTGCCATGCGAAGCAGTGCGAGAACAGCCTGATGCTTGGGCTCGATTTGCTTATGCGCATTTGCAGGGTCTGCAGTTGCAGCTGTCACTCGCTGTTTTAAGTCATTCAGATTGAGCTTTCCGGGCAATAAATCATAGTCACTGAAATACAAAAATTTAGGTATAAATGCCTTGAAATGCTGGTACGCATCGTATCCACAGATCTGGTCCCAGCCTGAAGACTTGTCTGCGGCTGCTACTCTTTTCGTCAACGAATCGATTAACATTTTATCAGCTTCGTTGACAGTGCTTACAGCCATCAATTCTGTTAAAGCAGTCCGAACACCAGTTGCAGTCTTTAGCACTTCCTTTGTTTCGTCGCTTAGATTCGAATTGGTCGCCAATTTTTTTAATGCCGGGCCATCCAATACGCTTATAGAAATCGTGCCACCATTTTTATAATTGCTCGTAATGCTGAATGTAAAACCTTTTTTGATTTCAGTTCCTAAGAGCGTATTCACCTGATTGATCTGTGCATCAGTTGGCGCGTAGGTTAGTTTGACGGCTGTATCTGGGTTTTCTTCATGGTGCCGCTTGTAACCAGTAAGATCTTTCCTTGGATAGTCATCGGTCACATTGAATTTTTCCTTGCCTAAAGCATCGTTCGATTTGTGCAAGGCTTTCAAGAAAACAGTTTTACCAGCTTCATTCATTCCGACGATTACAGTTACTTGCGAATCAATTGACACTTCTTGAGGTTCATTAATGGAGCGAAAGGGTCCTACAACTGCGGTCACAAGCTTCATAGCTTCACTTCCTTTATAATAATAAAGACCGATTCTGCTCTGCAGAAACGGAGACAAAGCGGCTTTCTGATGATAGTTAGGTGGACTGACCCCACAACCGTAGACATTTCCTGTCCTCACGACGAGGCCAGTTCAAAGGCCTCCGGACTGACGCCGCC
>NZ_JBYUWC010000014.1:0-146778 GCF_058137865.1 Erwinia sp. 009765445 | reverse complement strand
TGGTGTTAAACATAGTTCTAAGACTACCTCTTATTTTAAGAGAGGCGAAGTGTCTGGTGATCTATGGGGCCAGTCTAGGCATACATTCATAACTTACTGAAAAGTTAGGAAAGCCATAGATTTGATACCTGTTCTGGCCAGGTTTTGCCATTAAATCATTATTGCCTGTTGTCGGCCAGGCTTTGCCATCAGAGATGTTGTAATTTGTCAGTTTCAGCCCTGACAGCCCCTAAGGACGGCTTCATACTTTTAAGTTAATAAAAAGTTATGGCAAAATCAACGTTGCATCGATTAAGTTGCGCATTTTCCCTCTCAACCCTTGCCGTACAACGCCTCCCAGCCTAGTCCTTATATAACGCATAGCGTTATTGATGGTGAAAACCTTATCGAGTGAGCCTTGAGGCGATGCATTTTTTTGTATGTCTTGAGGTGTATGAAGTTTCTTTAACAAAAATCCTGCGACAATTTGAATCAGGATAATAACCATTGGAGCTTCATTTGCACGTCATTTGTCTGCCATTAATAAGTCATTTAAGCACTCTTAGAAGGGGCATGTATTCAATGAGTTGTTCCGGATCAAACGTAATACTCTCGTTCCGTGAAGGTGCTAATGATCCTGCCGCAGATTTTTGGTGACTTTGAATATATCAATGTTTTCCAATAGAGTCGTTTAAGACGGTTACGTAACGTCAGGTTCTCTCGCTCAATTCAGTAGGAAGGTGCAACAACAAGCCTGACAGCGGTACGTTGATGCTTGCCCCTGCCATAACCGTATTTTTTCACGGGGTTAGTTTTCCCACAAAATGGACACCTTACATCGACCTTAGTCATCATATCCCTGCACAGAAAAACAGAAATTTAACCTTAAGATCAACTTATTGAATACTTAATCTAATTTGAGGCGATTTTTCTATTCAACGTCTCACTTGGAAAAATAATTTTGGGAATTATTAAAATGATATTCTATGTTACTTGTAATGATTCATTACGGATATTTTATTTAAGTGGTTTATCAAAAAACTATGATTCAGGTTTATATACTCCGGAAAGATGCTATTTTTTATTACTCACCGAATATACGTTGATAATCCGTTTTGAAGTTTGCTGGTATGTCTGCAAAGTATTCCCAATACTCAACAATGCCCCTGATAGTTTTCATATCAGTATGACCAGAATCCAACATAATCTTGAGTAGTTCCAAGGTAGGCATAACTTGCGCTTCAAAAACCTCAGCCAATTTAGTCATATCTTGGTCATCGGTCACAACTGGCGCGCCAAGCTCCAGCGCATAAGCAATATATAAAGCATCTACCCTAGATGGGCCTGGCAACTCCGTTTGCACATGATCCCAAACGTATTCAAATGTTTGATGGATAGTTTTTTTTTGCTTTCTCGCAATATTAGGAAAGTGCATGCGATTTTCAGCAAATTCATCTTCATCTACCCAAGGGAATTTGCTTTGTAATTTTCGTGCTGTTAGCTCTTCATTAAGCTCAGGAAGTATATACAAACAATACTCGTCATCACCAAAGGGCACGAACAGTAAAGGTCGGATGGATTTGGCCAACCTTAAGTATGCATTTGTATCAACAAGAATTTTCGTTTGAGGCATCAGGTCAACTCAGCGTAGATACTCTGTGCATCAAGTCGTGACATATCCAGCACGGTTTGAACATATCCAGGACCTTTATCTTGCTCATTTAAATATTTACGGAGCAAGTCGAAAAATGAAGTGTCGAAAGCACGTTCAGTTTTCTCAATATAGTCACGAGCACTTGGCTTACCATATTGATCAAGTTCAGAATCGCTGAAAAGAGCTTCGCTGAGATTTTTAAATCTCTTATTAAAATTGGTCACAGCCCCTGGGAAAACTGCCTTGCTGAGTTGAATTTCAGGCTTTCCTGTAAATTCTGCATATTTGTTAACTTGCCCAAAGACTGTCCAAGGGGAGATCGTTAACTTTTCTGCCAGATCGATAATATGGTTGATTTTAGCAGAGGGAGAGGATTGTGAACTAATCGAAACATAAGCCTCTGCTGCTAACTCATGCGGGTAGAGCAGGCTTGCGGCAAAGGAGTCCGCAAAGTCTTCAGCTTCATCACCTTCTAAACTTGGGGATAAGCAATGACCAAGCTCGTGAGCCATCCAGAATTTAAAATCGTGGATATTGGTATCCAAATTCAGATAAACCCATGTACTTCCTGAATCCGGAAGGTGTATATGAATTGCATTTTCGTGGCGCTGCTTTGCCCCCCACATCACCGGAACAACTACAGCTTGTAACTCGCTAAAGCGACGAATCAGGTGTGTAAAATCCACACACTCTACTGGACCAAGGATTATATCTTCCCTGACTTTAGTAGTTACAGTGCGAAGATAGTCATATCCACAATTTGGCGACTTCAGCACTGGTGGCATTTCAAATGTGTCAAACGGCAAGTAAGGCACAAGATGACGTAGAAAACGTCCAATTTCCTGAGCCTTTTCAATATGATGATCTTTCGTCTTAGTACCACGCATTTTGCGAAATGCAACTTTTGGAGCATGCGGGTCTTCTTTGATAACTAAATCATCGAAAGAAAGGTTCAATAATCTGCCAAGTTGAAGGAGCTTATTTGGGCGAGGAAAAGACTTGTGCAGAAGCCACTGTGAAACAGCCTCTTTGGTGACACCTAAAGCATCAGCTACAGCAGTCTGATTCAAGCCTGCCATAGTGATCGCTTGCTGTGTTTTATGAGTATTTAGTCTTTTTTGCATGTCAGAAGTATATTCCATAGTCAAGTTTAGTCAAGTTCTAGTTCTAAAACTTCACCTGTGCCTTGGCGTTGTTGAATAAATCGAACTTTTGGTCGTAATCAGGATCAGATCACCACATTCCTGACCCTGTAGTGGTACCCCGTGGCAAAACAAAAGTTCAAAATCACTAACTGGAAAGCCTACAACAAGGCTCTTATCCATTGGCGTTCACTGACATTCTGGTTGGATGAACAGGCTAGGGTGATAGGGTGATAGGGTGATAGGGTGATAGGGTGATAGGGTGATAGGGGGTAGTTTTATCTAAACCCGATTTATTAAACAAAGCCCTGTACCTTATGAATTGGTGCTTCCCTGATGTTTTCATTGTCCACTCTTGGCACATTCTAAACTGCCAGATGATTTTCCGCTCCAATCAACAACGTCAGTGATACTTCGCCTTAAAGCAATTTTCTTCCTGACCCTTAATGTCCACCAAGGGTGCGTATATCGCTCAAAGTCGAACTTCCGATATACGAATCAGTATCCCGCAGTATGCGATATACCAACAGATGCCAGCAGATATTATGAGAACAAGAAACGAACAAAATTTAGAGTATCTGGCTGATTTCAGGCACAAAAAAAGCCACCTTCAGGTGACTTAGTTTTTGCATATGGTGCCGAAGGCCGGACTCGAACCGGCACGTATTTCTACGGTTGATTTTGAATCAACTGCGTCTACCGATTTCGCCACTTCGGCACTGAAGGGTATGCGGAAAACGTTGGGGATTATACCGTTACCCCCTGTTTCCGCAACCCCTATCCGCTGGCGGTGGTGCGAGTGCTGAAAAAAACGTCACCTGTCTCGCCAGTCGTTGCGTAAAATCCCCGTAATCTCCCTGCTGATCGGTATCCCCGTCGCCATGCATCCATTATCCTTATCGCCTGAACGACCTGTCTTCATCACCCACACGTTTCATCGGAGAGCTTCTTTTGTCTGACGCCTGTCCTCATACGGTTTCTGCCAGGGTGTGCCGGGAATGCAAACAGCCCATTCCTGACGGCGCGGTGAAATGTCACCATTGCAGCAGTCATCAGGACTGGCGACGCTTCCTTGGTCTGGGTTCGACGGTGGCCGCTTTTGTCCTGACACTGCTCTCCATCTGGGCGGTGCCCTCCGTCTACTCACTCTTCCAGGCGCAAACCGCCGATCTTCATTTTTCGGTGATTGGCGGCGATGATTATAAAATCAGCCTGATGCTCTCGAATTCTGGCAACCGTGCTGCGGTGCTCACCGGCATCGAACTTAACAGCAGGCTGAAAAATGGTAACGAGGCGACTTACTACCTTCAGTCTGACCACGACCACCAACTTATCGAGCCGGGTAAATCCTGGATAGTGGACGCCGGTAATAGTGAAATTATCCCCAAATATATCGAACGTATTATGCAGATGGCGCTGCGCGAGAGAAAAATCAGTGCGCCGGAATGTTCTCTTTCAATCCATTTTATTCAGTTCTCCGGCGCGGAAGAGATCTATAATGTCCCCTTTCCCTGCATGCCGCTCCTCGATTCCGCGTCTGCAGAAGCCTTGCTAAAAGAGAGAACAGAGAAGCCAACCCACTCGGATTAATCCCAAACGCACCCCTCCTGACTATCACTCGATGGAACTCCCCCGCTATCACGTAGTCCGAGTGTGGAGATCGGCGCGCAGCGACTGAGTGCGCTGTGCCGGGTAACTTAGAAAGGGTATAAAAATGAAAGCAGCATCCAAGATGATTTTGGCTTTAACGGTTTCTTCTTCCCTGTTCGCTGGCGCGGCCTCTGCGGCCAGCTGGCAGGATCAGCTGAGTAGCGCGGCCAATTCGCTCAGCAGTAATTCCGGATCCGCTTCAACCGCCCAGACCGGCAACTCAATGAGCGCGCTGACTGGCCTGCTGAACGGCGGCAATCAGTCGCTCAGCTCTAACAGCATGACCAATGCTGCCGGTGTGTTGCAGTACTGCGTGCAGAACAACGTGGTCGATAACAACGCCGACTCGGTCAAAGATCAGCTGATGAGCAAACTGGGCCTCGCCGATACGCAGAAGGCGCAGGAAACCACCGATTACAAACAGGGCCTGATGGGCTTGCTGAACACCGGCAACAACCAGCAGGTGAACCTGAAGAGCCTGGGCGATACCGCGCTGGGCAAAAAGGTCAAGACCAAAGCCTGTGACCTGGTCCTGAAACAGGGCAAACAGTTTATCTCTTAACTGTTCTCTCTGAATGGTGAGGCTGTCCCCTCACCGTCCTTCCCGCGAGCCACTGCCACAGTGGCTCGTTTTTTATTTCACAGAGCCACAGCATTCTGAAAATAGCAAAGCCGCCTCGCAGAGCGAAGGCAGGGGCTGCTAATCTTACAGGACGTTTTCGACTGAATTTTTCACCGACTGACAGGGATACGAAACATGACCGAGCCGCTGCTGATTGCCCAGACCACCGATATCGCGCTGCACCTCCTGCCTGGCATGGCCAACCGTCACGGCCTGATTACCGGTGCCACCGGGACCGGCAAAACCGTCACGCTGCAGAAGCTGGCAGAGAGTTTTTCCAGTATCGGCGTGCCGGTGTTTATGGCCGATGTGAAAGGCGATCTGACCGGCATAGCCAAAGAAGGCGCCTCATCAGAGAAGCTGCTTGCCCGGCTGGCGAAGATTGGCGTCACCGACTGGTCGCCGCAGGGCAATCCGGTGGTGCTGTGGGATATCTTCGGTGAAAAAGGCCATCCCATTCGCGCAACTGTTTCAGACCTGGGTCCGCTGCTGCTGGCCCGCCTGCTGAACCTGAATGAAGTGCAGAGCGGCGTGCTGCAGATTATCTTCCGCGTGGCCGACGACCAGGGCCTGCTGCTGCTGGACTTCAAAGATCTGCGCGCCATGACGCAGTATATCGGCGACAACGCCAAATCCTTCCAGACCCAGTACGGCAATATCAACAGCGCCTCGGTCGGGGCTATCCAGCGCGGCCTGCTGTCGCTGGAGCAGCAAGGGGCCGAATATTTCTTTGGCGAGCCGATGCTGGATATCAAAGACTGGATGCGCACCGACAGCGACGGCAAAGGAGTGATCAACATCCTCGCGGCGGAGAAGCTCTACCAGACGCCGATGCTCTATGCCACCAGCCTGCTGTGGATGCTCTCTGAACTGTATGAGCACCTGCCGGAAGCGGGCGATCTGGAGAAGCCTAAACTGGTGTTCTTCTTCGATGAAGCGCACCTGCTGTTCAGCGACGCGCCACAGGTGCTGCTGGATAAAATCGAGCAGGTTATCCGCCTGATCCGTTCCAAAGCCGTCGGCGTTTACTTTGTCTCGCAGAATCCCGCCGATATCCCGGACTCGGTGCTTGGTCAGTTAGGTAACCGCGTGCAGCATGCGCTGCGCGCCTTCACGCCGAAGGATCAGAAAGCGGTGAAAGTGGCGGCGCAAACCATGCGCGCCAATCCGGCGTTCGATACCGTCACCGCCATTCAGGAACTGGGTACCGGCGAAGCGCTGATCTCCTTCCTTGATGAGAAAGGCAGCCCGTCAGTGGTAGAGCGCGCCATGGTGATTGCGCCCGGCTCACGCATGGGGCCGGTAACGGACGACGAGCGTAACGGCCTGATCAATCACTCTCCGCTCTCCGGCAAGTATGAAGAGGCAGTTGATCGCGAATCTGCCTTTGAAATGCTGAGCAAAGGCCTGCGGGGAGCCGCTGAAGAGGCCAACGCGCCGCCGGTTAAAGGCGATAAAGTCGCGGTGGATGACGGTATTCTCGGCGGGCTGAAGGATATTCTGTTGGGTACCACCGGGCCTCGGGGCGGCAAACGCGACGGTGTGGTACAGAGCGTGGCAAAAAGCGCGGCGCGGCAGATCACTAACCAGATTATCCGTGGCGTGCTCGGCAGCATTATGGGCGGCCGCAGGCGCTAACCCGTTGATTACAGGCCCGACGGAAGGAACTACACTGACAGGATGGATAAAGAAACTGAACTGTTAAAGGCCAAACGCCTGCCGCTGCTGCTGCTTTGCGGCGCGGCGGCGCTGTTTATCGCCACCATACTTTACCCCCTGTGGTTCCCCTCCAGCATCTGGGTTAACGGCCTGAAGGCCGTCTCAGAAGCCTCGATGGTTGGCGCGCTGGCTGACTGGTTTGCAGTCAGCGCCCTGTTTCGTCGCGTGCCGATCCCGCTGGTTGGTCGCCATACGGCGATCATTCCCCGCAACAAGGATCGCATCGCCGATAACCTGGCGCTGTTCGTGCAGGATAAATTTCTTAACACCGAATCCCTGCTGACGCTGATCCGCCGCCACGATCCGGCGCAGATCATTGCCAACTGGCTGAGCATGCCGATCAATGCGGCAAAGCTCAGCGGCTATCTGCTGAAGATCGTTCGTGGTTTTCTGGATCTGGCCGATGACCAGCGTATCCAGGCCTTTATGCGTCGAGCCATTCATAAAGCCATTGATAAGGTCGATCTGTCGCAGTCGGCGGCGATGGTGCTGGAGAGCCTGACCAAAAATAACCGTCATCAGGCGCTGCTGGATGACGCCATCAGCCAGCTGCTGCACCTGGTGAATAAACCCGGCACTCACGAGTTTATCGCCCAGCAGGTGATCCGCTGGCTGAAGCGCGAGCATCCGATCAAAGAGAAAATGCTGCCAACCGAATGGGTCGGTGACAAGAGCGCCGAACTGGCAGCGAATGCGGTGAAGTCGATTCTTAACGATATTGAGCAGGATGGCACGCACGAGCTGCGGCAGGGCTTTAACCGTGCGGTACAGCGGCTGATCGGCAGGTTGCGGGAAGATCCGGAGATGCAGCTGAAGGCGGAAGAGATTAAAGATTATCTCAAGCAGGATGAAGCGCTGAACACCTATATCAGCCAGCTGTGGGGCGATCTGCGCGGCTGGTTAAAAGAGGATCTGGATAAGCAAGATTCGGTGCTGCACGCGAAGGTGAGCGAGGCCGGGCTGTGGCTGGGGGAAACACTGATGCAGGATGCGCAGCTACGGGCATCGCTGAACCAGCATATGGAAGAAGCCGCCACCAGCGCCGCGCCTGAGTTCTCAGCTTTCCTCAGTCGCCATATCAGCGATACGGTGAAAAGCTGGGACGCGCGGGATATGTCGCATCAGGTTGAGCTGAATATCGGTAAGGATTTACAGCGCATCCGCATCAACGGCACGGTGGTGGGCGGCGTTATCGGCCTGATTTTATATCTGCTTTCGCAGCTTCCCGCATTGATCGAATGGACCCGTGCGGGATAGCCTGTTCTGGCGTGTTAATGATCGTGATGCGCCAGATCGTCTTCTTTGGTGAACACGCCATCTTTCTCAACTTTCACTTCCTGACGGCGGACGCTGTCTTTTACGGTTTCTACCCGCTCGTTACCTTCTGCACGCACACCCACTTCTTCTTTGATGTGGGCAGTTTTATTTACCGTTGGGACTTCATGCGACTCTTCCACCTCGATAGTTTTCTCTGACCAGTCCACATCGTTCAGATAGGCTGGTTCATCGACGGCATTGCGGAAGACTTCAGCATGCTGATCGTACAGCGAGATATCCTCAGCCACCGGATCTTCAACGGTATAACGACGCAGGCGAACCACACCATCACTGACCTGACGCTTCCCTATCTCAATTTGTTCTTCAGCCAGTTTCAGCGCTTCACGATCGGTTCCTGCCGGGATCCTCTCAGCATCCATTTCGACCAGTTCATCCCTCACCGGCAGCGTTTCATCCGGCGCAGCTTCAGGCATCAGCGGAGCGGCTTCGTTAAGCAGCGGTTCCTGTGAGCCAAATCTGTCGTCGGTTTCACCCATAAAATCGCGATCTGCTGAGCCTGGTGCATAGGTCGAGTAATCACTGGAGTACTCATTCAGCAACATCTCGATATTACCCGCTTCTTCTTTCGAGGCGCGTACGGTCAGCAGAACACCGCCTGTTTGCAGCGCCCTGTTGTATTCACTGGCATAATTATCGTCCACGTCATCGCCAAATATCCTCTGCCAGAAGCTGGGATGGCGGATCTCTTTATCTTCCACCTGCAGTCTGTTACCGGCAATGATATCGATATTTTTTTCGGCAATACCTTCTGCGATCAGTTTCTCTTTTGCCACCTGGGCCTGCTGTTCCTCTCTGAAGGCAGTGACAATTTTTTCATGTGACATAACTGATTCCTCTTAACAGGGTTTAAGGTTTGGTTTTCTCTCTGCTGATATTGACCTCCTGACTGCGCAATGTGACCGTTTGTTGAAAAGGTTCACTTTTTCGGATCTTACGAATATAAATTTCTTCTTTCAGAACCTTACGCCGGATTATTTCAACCTGTTCCTCAATGACCGGGATAATTAAATTATCGCCTTCGTAACGCACTTCAGCGTTGTAATCATTGTCAACCAGTTGATTTCTGGCAATATGCTCAATACTGACTTCTTCCCTTGCCAGCTCCGTTTCCAGCAACTGCTCAGCAGAGGCGGTTGACCGTACTATGCGTATGCGACTGTCCACTATGCGCTCAGAAGAAATGCTGGCACGCTCTTCCATAACAGGTAGCAAGTGCTCACTAACATTTTGTGATCCAGGCAACTGGTTTTTGCCTGCCATAGCGGCTCCTTAAGCGGTGCGCTTAACGTAATTTCTGCGGAAAAAATCAAATCATGTATATGACGTCGATTAACTAAGCATAGACCAGACTGATAAAATACCTAATTTTCAGCAAATAATTTAAGGCAGAGCATGAATTATTAATGTGGCAATGATTTTAAATCTGGATCACTTTGTTAAATTTAAACACCAGTTAATCCTGTAATAAATAAAATAATTATTACAGAGGCAGCCTGACTGGCTGAATTTTATCAATGCAATCAGTAAAGAAACAAAATTATAATGTTAAATTATTATAAAAAAAAAGAGCACAACAGATATTTTTAGTACCAGTGATAATCACAACCAAACGGCAATACCACCTCTGTCGCTAAAGTAATGGGTTATCATAAATCCGCACAAGTCGCCATAACTCAGGTAACTCAGTCCTCTTAATCGTAACAACATTGGTTTACATGCCGGCAGGGAACTCTGGAAAAATATTTCTCTGACATATTTAAGAAATAACGAATAAATGCCGCGGATATTACACCTTCTGAAATTCCAATAATTGCATTTACAGCACGACCAAAATCGATTTTAATGCACGCTATTAATGGCTATAAATTGTTAATAACAGTGAATTTTAAGACATAATTTCAACTTACACAGCAAAAATGGAATGATTGTTAGGGAAGACTATTATGAGAAAGAAAACGGCTGTGTGCTATTGCACTGTTTTTGTCTGCGCGACGTCTTACGCCGGTATTATGCGTCATGACATTTCGGTTCAGGACTACCGGGATTACGCTGAAAACCTTGGGAAATATACCGTTGGTGCAGAACAAATCCCGGTTTACAAAACCGATGGTTCTCTTTCCGGTTACCTGAATTTTTCAATGCCGGATTTTGGCATGGTGGTGACGGGGGGATACTCCACGCTGGTCTCACCCTCCTACGTTGCAAGCGTACGACATAATACAGGTTATCAAAGCGTAAGTTTTGGCAACGGAGCTAAATATGCCGCCACTTATAAACTGATTAACCGCAATGACTCCACTATTTCAGACATTGATTTTCATCTTCCCCGCCTGAGTAAAGTGGTCACTGATGCCGTCCCGGCTGCATCGGTCAATAAAACGGAGATCAGAAAAGGCGATATTTCCCGTTACAGCGCTTATGTTCGCGTGGGCGCAGGTACGCAAAGCCAGGTGAATGATGCCCTCACAGAGGAGATCACGCTGGCCGGGGCCTATGAATGGAAGACGGGAGGAACAATTAACGCAGCAGGGATTAACTTTGCTTCCGGCACGCTCCGCTATCAGAATTACGGCCCGGACGACCTGCTGACCTCGCCACTTTCCATCGGCACTATGGGAGGTGACAGTGGCAGCCCTGTATTCGCCTGGGACGAAATGGATCAGAAATGGAAAATCGTTGGCGTTCATCATGCTTCGATTTCAAATAATGGTATCTACCGAAAAGTTTCCGGGGCTGAATATATTCCTGACAACTACATAGCTAATATTTTGGCAGCGAATACCTCTGCCGATGTCACCGACAGTGCAGAGAAAGGAGAATTGCAATGGTCTCCAACGTCTGTTTTGCAGGGAGAAACATCATGGTCCTGGCAGGGGTTAGCAGAGAATTATAAAAACTCCGCTCCTTCTGCAGCCTCCAGTGAAGAACTGGATGCCACCAAAGATCTGAGATTTAACGGCGACGGCGGTCAGATAATCCTGACCGACGCCGTGAACATGGGCGCAGGAAAACTGCAGTTCTCAAATAATTATCAGGTGAAATCAGCCGACGGAGCCAACAGTACCTGGGTGGGTGGCGGTATTGAAGTCGATGCGGACAAGACCGTTCTGTGGCAGGTCAACGGTCTGGCAGATGATGCGCTACATAAAATCGGAGAAGGCACGCTGCAGATTAATGCCCGCGGGATCAATCAGGGCAGCCTGAATACCGGTGACGGCACAGTGGTACTGGACCAGCAAGCCGACGCTGATGGCAATAAACAGGCTTTCTCTTCAGTGACCTTAGTCAGCGGTCGTCCGACAGTTATCCTGAACGATGCTGATCAGGTTGCCACCGGGAATATCTTCTTTGGTTACCGGGGCGGCAAGCTCGATCTCAATGGTAATGACTTATCATTTAAACAGATCAATCACTCCGACAGCGGTGCCATGTTGGTTAACCACAATACGGCGACAGCCGCTACGCTGAATCTGACTGGTTACAGCAGCGCAGACGTGCCGTTCCAGAAATTCAGCGGGAGCAACCCGAAGGGAACCGTTGGGTCGATTTCTATTTATCCCAACCCCTATACCAAAAACACAGAGTATTTTCAGCTCAACAAGTCTTCCTACTGGTATTTCCTACTGATAAAAGCAGCACCGCGACCTGGACCTATTTAGGTACTGATGCTGATGCGGCAATCGATTATCGTCTGGCACAACTGAACAAGACAGTGTTTCGCGGCTTTTTGGGTGACAGCGACAGCAGCGGCGTGCTGAACGTCAATGTGAATGCTGCGGGCTCCGCGGCCATGACCGCGTTAACCGGGGGAATGAACCTGAATGGCAATCTCAATGTATCGCAGGGAACGGTTTTACTCTCGGGCCAGCCGATCCCTCACGCTAAGGGCGTAATCATTAATGACGACTGGGCAACGGCAGTGTTCAGTGCAAACCAGATTTCAACAGGATCAGGCAGCACTCTGCAGGTCGGCGAATACGCTCAGGTTCAGGCGGATATCACCGCAGAAGACTCCTCGCGTGTGATGCTGGGCTATAACTCCAGCGCTTCAGATGCTGAGAAAATCTGGCGCTGTTATGCGGTAATTAACACCGATACCACTAACTGCAGCCAGCCAGTACGCAGTGCAACTGAACTTGCCGCGCTGGCTGCCAGCACCGTTTCCGGCGATATTACGCTGGGTGATAATGCCAGCCTGTATCTGGGTAAAGTAAATTACGACGGCTCAATCAACACTTTGACCACCAGCACCATGACCATGGATTCCGGCGCGTACTGGCAGCTTACCGGCAACAGCAGCGTCAGTTCTTTAAAAGCACTTTCTGGTTCCGGTATTTCTTTACTGGCGGCTGAAGGCACAACCTGGTCCCCCACTCAGTTCACTGTCGACTCGCTGGATGCCACAGGGCTGAGTATCAGCCTGGCCGCCTCTCCGGCGAGCGAACTGGGTGACAAAGTGACGATCAAGAACTCGGCGACAGGCAGCAGCAACACTCTGGATATCAGCGTACTGACCGCTGCTGATGAATCAGTAAAGCTGCTGAATGACATTGTGCTGCTTGATGCGCCTGCCGGTACTGCTCACGATTACTTTACCGTGCCGTCGGTTGCGCGGGGCTTCAGCCTGTATACCCCGGACTACCAGGTGATTGAAAAAGACGATCGCGTGCAATGGGTGCTGGCTCATAACGCCGGGGCCGAACCAGAACTCCCTGCGGAACCTGATACGCCTGCAGATCCGGCAACACCAACAGAGCCTGAGACGCCAGCTGAACCTGAAGTCCCTGCAACGCCGGAAACACCAGTTGAACCTGAGACTCAGGCTGAAGCAGCAACGCCAGAAGAAGCAGCAAAACCTGAAACGCCGGTTGACCCGACCAGTGGCAAACCTTCGGGCTGGTTTACCATCGAGGACAACAAACCGCTGATCCGCGACACTCGCGCGTTGCTGGCCTCCCGCCAGTATGTCTTCAGCGAAGCGATGAGCCAGCTGCATGGCCGTGCTTCACTGCTGCGCAACGCACCGGAGAAAAACGGTGAGTGGGTATCGATCGAGCAGAATAAAGGGAGTTTCGAAGGGTTTGAGGTGAACCAGCAGTCTCTGAACCTCGGCTGGGACGCAGTGCAGGGGCAGCAGATGTTCGGCTTCAATGCCGGATACACCCAGGGCACCACCAAAGGTAACGGGCAGGAAACTCACCACCTGGCGAGCGTGGGCGCTGACTACTCCTGGTCATTCCCGGCAGGCTGGTTTGTTGATGCCGCCGCCCGCTATATGCACCTCAGCCAGGATCTGACTTTCGATCCGGTGTTGGACATTCACCACGGTAAAGCGAACAGCCATATCCTGGCCGGAAGTGTTAAAAGCGGCTATCAGTTCACTGCCGATCGCGGCTCGCTGTTTATCTCACCGTACGTTGGCCTGAGTGGCGGCTACCTGTCTGGCTTCGGGCTGAAGAGCGACAGCGCACAGGTTGACCTCAGCTCCAGTACGCCTTACTTCGCCACCGCCGGTATGGAAGTGAAGAAGCGTGGCCTGTGGAGCAGCAATCCTGATGTGATGGTGACGGCGGGTATTGAATATCAGTATTCACCGGGCAAAGCCGGTTCCAGCCTGACGCTGTCAGACAGCCAGTCCCGCCGTAAATTCGGTTCGTTATCGGATAACCGTTACCGCGTGCATGTGGGAGCCGAAGGTAAGATAGTGGATAAATGGTCGCTGGAGGTGAAAGCCAGAAGCAGCTTTGGCGGCACTTTCCGCACCGACTACAGCGGCATCGCAGGTGTTAACTACCACTTCTGATCAACACCCTGTAAAAACAAAGACCCCGCCAGATGGCGGGGTCTTTTATTGGCCTGAAACTCACGCCGCTACAGCTGCAGAAACCTGATGTTCATTATTGCTTCATCAACAGATTGCATACTCCAGCGCTTATCTCCGCTTCAGCAGCATATAGACGCTGATAGCAAAGAACGCGGCGCTTGGCAGTAACGCACCCAGTACCGGCGGAATATTATAAACCAGGCTCAACGGGCCAAAGATCTGATCAAGCACGTAGAACAGGAAGCCAAAGCTGATCCCGGTCACCACCCTCATCCCCATCGACACGCTGCGCAGCGGCCCGAAGATAAACGACAGCGCCATCAGCATCATCACCGCCACCGACAGCGGCTGGAAGATTTTGCTCCACATGTTCAGCTGATAGCGGCCAGAAACCTGCCCACTCTGCTTGAGATATTTGGTGTAGTTATACAGGCCGCTGATCGACAGCGCGTCCGGGTCCAGCGCCACCACGCCAAGCTTGTCCGGCGTCAGCGTGGTTTTCCATTCGCCGGTCAGCATCTGGCTGCCAGAAACCTGTTTGGGGTCGGTCAGGTCAGACTGATCCACTTCTGACAAATCCCACTCTTTCTTTTCAGCATTGTAGGTAGCCGAAGCAGCATAACGCACGGACTGTAAACGGCGCTCTTTATTGAAGCTGTAGATGCTGATACCGCCCAGCTCGCTGTTGTCTTTCAGCCGCTCGATAAAGATAAAGTTATCGCCGTCCTTCGCCCACAAGCCGTTCTGTGTAGAGAGCAGCGAACCGCCAACCAGCTGCTGGGCACGATAGTTACGCGCCATCTGCTCGCCCTGCGGCGCCACAAACTCGCCGATGGCCATAGTCAGTAGCACCAGCGGGATCGCGGTTTTCATCACCGAGGCAGCAATCTGCATACGGGTGAAGCCGGAAGCCTGCATCACCACCAGCTCGCTGCGCTGCGCCAGAGCACCCAGCCCCAGCAGAGCGCCTAACAGCGCCGCCATCGGGAAGAAGATCTCGATATCTTTTGGCACGCTAAGGATGGTGTACAACCCGGCACCCAGCGCGGTGTATTCACCCTGGCCGGTTTTACGCAGCTGGTCGACAAACTTGATAATGCCGGACAGCGACACCAGCATGAACAGCGTCGCCATGATGGTGTTAAAGATAGTTTTACCGATGTATCTGTCGAGTACGCCAAACATCAGACGGATCCTCCGCGTGTAAAGCGGGCGCGAATACGCCTCACCGGCACCGTATCCCACAGGTTAAGTATCACCGCCAGCGCCAGATACCCAATGTTCACCACCCACATCCAGATAGCCGGATCGAGGCGACCTTTCGAACCACTGGAGCGCAGCGAGCTTTGCAGCAGGAAGAAGACCAGATAAAGCAGCATAGCGGGCAGCATCGACAGCACGCGGCCCTGACGTGGGTTGACCACGCTCAGCGGCACGACCATCAGCGCCATCACCAGCACTGAGAACACCAGCGTAAAGCGCCAGTGCAACTCGCTGGCAAAGTCCGGCTTTTTGGAGTGCATCAGTGAACTGAAATTCATTTGCTCGGCGTCGTTCGGATCCAGCACCACTTCCTGATGGCCGATAATCGCCTGATAGTTCTCGAAGTCGGTAATGCGGAAGTCGCGCAGCATTGCCGTCCCCTCAAAGCGAGTTCCCTTATCCAGGGTCACGATCTGAGAACCGTCCGCACGCTGGGTCATATGGCCTTTATCTGCCAGCACCACCGACGGGCGGGCATTGCCCTTCGGCCGCAGCTGCGCCAGGAAGACATTGCCGAAATTGTTGCCCTTAACGTTTTCAATAAACATCACCGACTGACCGTCGCCAGACTGCTGGAACTGCCCCGCCGCCAGCGCCGCTGCGCCCGGATTGGCCTTGGCGTTTTTCGTCACCTCGTTCTGGTAACGCGCCGACCACGGCCCCAGCCAGGCGACGTTAGCCGCCGCCACCACGGCAGTAAACAGCATCAGCACCATCGCCGCTTTCACCAGTACGGCTTTACTTAAGCCGCAGGCATGCATCACGGTGATTTCACTCTCGGTGTACAGGCGGCCGAGGGTCATCAAAATCGCTAAAAACAGGCTGAGTGGCAGAATTAGCTGCGCCATCTCTGAAATGCCCAGGCCCAATAATGTCAGTACTAAATTTGTTGGAATTTCGCCATCCGCCGCGGCACCTAAAATCCTGACTAACTTCTGACAAAAGAAGATCAGTAGCAGGATAAAGAGGATTGCCAGCTGGCTTTTGAGCGTTTCCCTAACCAGATATCTAATGATGATCACGCTGAGTACGCCTGTGAAAACTTGTCTTTTTGCAGGAAAATCGCTAGTTTCATCGCTTATACGCCATTTTTTCTCATCAATGGCCCTCGTCATAGCTAAACTAGTATGACAACAATCGCGTTCTGGTGATGCAAAAAAATTTTTAATCCCTGTTTCAGGACATCACCAAAACGAAATCTGACGCCCGTTATCATTACGCTAACGGCGTGTTGCCCCGGCATTATGCGGTCAATAAGCGCTACATTCTAGCCGCAGCAAGCGCCGTTGTCTTTAAGATTCAGGAGAGTGCATGGAGTTCAGTGTAAAAAGCGGTAGCCCGGAAAAACAGCGCAGTGCCTGTATCGTGGTTGGCGTGTTTGAACCGCGCAGGCTGTCACCGATTGCTGAACAGCTGGATAAAATCAGCGATGGCTACATCAGCGCCCTGCTGCGCCGCGGCGAACTGGAAGGCAAGGTCGGGCAGACTTTGCTGCTGCATCATGTGCCAAATATCCTCTCTGAGCGTATTTTGCTCATCGGATGCGGAAAAGAGCGTGAGCTGGATGAACGTCAGTATAAGCAGGTCATCCAAAAAACCATCAACACCCTTAATGATACCGGCTCAATGGAAGCCGTCTGCTTCCTGACCGAACTGCATGTAAAAGGTCGTAACACTTACTGGAAAGTTCGCCAGGCAGTGGAAACCTCAAAAGAGACCCTTTACAGCTTCGATCAGCTGAAAAGCAACAAAATCGAACCGCGCCGTCCGCTGCGTAAGATGGTGTTCAACGTGCCGACCCGCCGTGAACTGACCAGCGGTGAACGTGCTATCCAGCACGGTCTGGCCGTGGCCGCAGGGGTCAAAGCCGCGAAAGATTTGGGCAATATGCCACCAAACATCTGTAACGCCGCCTATCTGGCTTCCCAGGCTCGTCAGCTGGCGGATGCCTACAGCAAGAACATCACCACCCGCGTGATTGGCGAGCAGCAGATGAAAGAGCTGGGCATGAATGCCTACCTGGCCGTCGGCCAGGGATCGCAGAACGAATCGCTGATGTCGGTGATTGAATATAAAGGTGACCCGGACGCCGGGAGCAAGCCTATTGTGCTGGTCGGTAAGGGCGTCACTTTTGACACCGGTGGTATCTCTCTCAAGCCTGGCGAAGCCATGGACGAGATGAAATACGATATGTGCGGTGCTGCTTCTGTCTATGGCGTGATGCGCATGGTCGCCGAGCTGAACCTGCCACTGAACGTGGTTGGCGTGCTGGCGGGTTGTGAGAACATGCCGGGTGGCCGCGCTTACCGTCCAGGCGATGTGCTGACCACCATGTCCGGACAGACCGTTGAAGTGCTGAATACCGATGCGGAAGGCCGTCTGGTGCTGTGTGATGCCCTGACCTACGTGGAGCGTTTCGATCCGGACGTGGTGATCGATATCGCCACCCTGACCGGTGCCTGCGTGATTGCGCTGGGCCATCACATCAGCGGACTGATGTCGAACCATAACCCACTGGCGCACGAGCTGATTGGCGCGTCTGAGCAGGCGGGTGACCGCGCGTGGCGTCTGCCGATGGCGGATGAGTATCAGGAGCAGCTGGACTCTAATTTTGCCGATATGGCGAACATTGGCGGCCGTCCTGGCGGTGCGATTACCGCAGCCTGCTTCCTGGCGCGCTTTGCCCGTAAGTATAACTGGGCGCATCTGGATATTGCCGGTACCGCCTGGCGTTCCGGCAAGGCCAAAGGCGCCACCGGGCGTCCGGTTGCCCTGCTGTCACAGTTCCTGCTGAACCGTGCCGGTCTGAACGGCGACGATTAACCGATGAAAAACGCCACCTTCTATCTGCTGGAAACCGACACTCCGGTTGACGGCATCAGCGCCCTTGAGGCGCTGGTGTGCGACCTGGCAGAAGCGCGCTGGCGCGAGGGGAAGCGAGTGCTGATAGCCTGCGAAGATGAAGCGCAGGCTGTCCGCCTGGATGAAGCCTTATGGCAGCGGCCTGCCAGTGCTTTTGTGCCGCACAATCTGGCAGGCGAAGGGCCAAAATACGGTGCGCCGGTCGAGCTGGCCTGGCCGCAGCGCAGGGGCAATGCTCCGCGAGATTTGCTGATCAGCCTGCTGCCGCAGTTTGCAGATTTTGCCACCGCTTTCCATGAAGTGATAGACTTCGTGCCTTATGAAGAATCTTTGAAACAGCTGGCGCGCGACCGCTATAAAGCGTATCGCAGCGTTGGATTCCACTTGAATACGGCAACGCCGACGCCCCCAACGACATAGCAGACATGGAAAAGACATATAACCCGCAAGATATCGAGCAGCCGCTTTACGAGCACTGGGAGCAGCAGGGCTACTTCAAGCCAAATGGCGACACCAGCCAGGAAAGCTTCTGCATCATGATCCCGCCGCCGAACGTCACCGGCAGCTTGCATATGGGTCACGCCTTCCAGCAGACCATCATGGACACCATGATCCGTTACCAGCGCATGCAGGGAAAAAACACCCTGTGGCAGGCGGGAACTGACCATGCGGGTATCGCCACCCAGATGGTGGTCGAACGCAAAATTGCCGCCGAAGAAGGCAAAACACGCAAGGACTACGGCCGCGATGCGTTTATCGAAAAAATCTGGCAATGGAAGGCGGAATCCGGCGGCACCATTACCCGCCAGATGCGTCGTCTGGGCAACTCCGTGGACTGGGAGCGTGAGCGCTTCACCATGGATGAAGGCCTCTCCAATGCGGTAAAAGAAGTGTTTGTGCGCCTGTACAAAGAGAACCTGATTTACCGTGGCAAGCGCCTGGTGAACTGGGATCCTAAACTGCGCACCGCCATCTCCGATCTGGAAGTGGAAAACCGCGAGTCCAAAGGCTCAATGTGGCACATCCGCTATCCGCTGGCCGACAGCGCTAAAACTGCCGATGGCAAAGATTACCTGGTGGTGGCGACCACCCGTCCGGAAACCGTGCTCGGTGATACCGGCGTGGCCGTCAACCCGGAAGATCCGCGTTACAAAGACCTGATTGGCAAGTTCGTTGTTCTGCCATTTGTTGACCGCCGCATTCCGATCGTCGGCGACGAACACGCGGATATGGAGAAAGGCACCGGCTGCGTGAAAATCACTCCGGCGCATGACTTCAACGACTATGAAGTCGGCCGTCGTCACAAATTGCCGATGATCAATATTCTGACCTTCGACGGTGACATCCGCGACCTGGCGCAGGTTTATGACTGCAACGGCGAAGAGTCTGACGTTTACGATGCGGCAATCCCGGCGGAGTTCCAGAATCTGGAGCGCTTCGCTGCGCGTAAAGCTATCGTGGCTGCAGTCGATGCGCTGGGCCTGCTGGAAGAAGTGAAGCCACACGACCTGACCGTGCCTTACGGCGACCGTGGCGGTGTGGTTATCGAGCCAATGCTGACCGACCAGTGGTACGTGCGTACCGCTCCGCTGGCCAAAGTGGCGGTGGAAGCCGTTGAGCAGGGCGATATCCAGTTTGTGCCGAAGCAGTACGAAAACATGTACTTCTCCTGGATGCGTGATATTCAGGACTGGTGTATTTCCCGCCAGCTGTGGTGGGGTCACCGTATCCCGGCCTGGTACGATGCCGAAGGCAACGTCTACGTTGGCCGTACCGAAGAAGAAGTGCGTGCCGAGAATAACCTGGCTGCCGGTGTGGTGCTGAACCAGGACGAAGACGTGCTGGACACCTGGTTCTCCTCAGGTCTGTGGACTTTCTCCACGCTGGGCTGGCCAGAAAAAACGCCGGATCTGAGCACCTTCCACCCGACCAGCGTGCTGGTGAGTGGCTTCGACATCATCTTCTTCTGGATTGCCCGCATGATCATGCTGACCATGCACTTCATCAAGGATGAAGACGGCAAGCCTCAGGTGCCGTTCAAGACCGTCTATATGACCGGCCTGATCCGCGATGAGGAAGGCCAGAAGATGTCGAAATCGAAAGGTAACGTCATCGATCCGCTGGATATGGTGGACGGCATCTCACTGGAAGACCTGCTGGAGAAACGCACCGGCAACATGATGCAACCACAGCTGGCGGAGAAAATCCGCAAGCGTACCGAGAAACAGTTCCCGAACGGTATTGAGCCGCACGGCACCGATGCGCTGCGCTTTACGCTGGCGGCACTGGCCTCGACCGGCCGCGACATCAACTGGGACATGAAGCGCCTGGAAGGTTACCGCAACTTCTGTAACAAGCTGTGGAACGCCAGCCGCTTTGTGCTGATGAACACCGAAGACCAGGATTGCGGACAGAACGGCGGCGAAATGGTGCTGTCACTGGCCGATCGCTGGATCCGTGCCGAGTTCAACCAGACGGTGAAAGCCTGGCGTGAAGCGCTGGACAGCTATCGTTTCGATATTGCCGCCAACATTCTGTATGAGTTCACCTGGAATCAGTTCTGCGACTGGTACCTGGAGCTGGCCAAGCCGGTGATGAACGGCGGATCCGAAGCGGAGCTGCGCGGCACTCGCAACACGCTGGTTGAAGTGCTGGAAGCTCTGCTGCGCCTGGCGCATCCGATCATTCCGTTTATCACGGAAACCATCTGGCAGCGCGTTAAAGTGTTAAAAGGCATCACTGACGACACCATCATGCTGCAGCCGATGCCAGCTTATGAAACCGCGAAAGTGGATGAAGCAGCGCTCAGCGATACCGAGTGGCTGAAGCAGGCTATCGTTGCCGTGCGTAACATCCGCGCGGAGATGAACCTTTCTCCTGCCAAACCGCTGGATGTGCTGCTGCGTGGCGCAAGTTCGGAAGTGGTGCGTCGTGTGAACGACAACCACAGCTTCCTCAAATCGCTGGCCCGCCTGGAGAGCATCACCTGTCTGGCTGCGGACGACAAAGGTCCGGTTTCCGTCACCAAGATTATCGACGGTGCCGAGCTGCTGATCCCGATGGCCGACCTGGTGGATAAGTCTGCCGAGCTGGAGCGTCTGGCGAAGGAAGTGGCGAAGCTGGAAGTGGAAATCGGTAAGATCGAAAGCAAGCTGTCTAACGAAGGTTTTGTTTCCCGCGCGCCAGAAGCCGTAGTGGCGAAAGAGCGTGAGCGCATGGCCGGGTTCGAACAGGCAAAAGTGAAACTGATTGAACAGCAGGCGGTGATCAAAGCACTGTAAGCAGTCATCACCACGCAACAAGGCCCGGCTGAGAGCTTCTCGCCGGGCCTTTTTTTATCACCGGATTGCAATAGTTAATGGCCTGAACAGTGGAAGATTGCATCCCCACGCGCACAATGTTATTACACTGCTTTCCAGGCAGACTAAAACGGCACAGCTATGACAAACATCACAGAAACATCTTTGCGGGTACGCCCGGTACAATCCGCTGATAACCCGCATATCGCCAGAGTGATCCGCGAGGTTTCCGCTGAGTTTGGCCTGACTGCGGATAAAGGCTTTACCGTAGCCGATCCCAACCTCGATCATCTGTTCGAACTCTACAGCGAGCCAGACAGCGCTTACTGGGTGGTGGAACTGGATGGGGTGATCGTTGGCGGCGGCGGCGTGGCCCCGCTACTGTGCAGCGAAGAGGATATCTGTGAGCTGCAGAAGATGTACTTTATGCCTGCCATCCGTGGCATGGGAATGGCGAGAGAGCTGGCAATGCAGGCGATGGACTTCGCCCGCGAGCGTGGCTTCAAACGCTGCTACCTTGAAACGACCGCCTCACTGACCCGCGCCATTCGTCTGTATGAGCATCTGGGCTTTGAACATATCGACGGCCCGATGGGCTGCACCGGGCACGTGGATTGCGAAGTGACCATGTTGCGGACGCTATAAACCGTTCTGCACCTGGCGCAGGCCACCAGTCGGCCCGATAACAAGCGGTCCCACCCCGGCCAGGGGTTACTTTTTAATTGAACAAACCAAATTTATAATCAATGGTCACCTCGGAGGAAAGGCTGGGCGATCGCATATATTTCCCCTCTGCATTCAGCAGCGGCGTTTCCTTATTATTTTTATAAGACCAGCCATAGCCAAGCTGAGCAGCAACAGAAAGATTTTTCAGGCTGGGATGGGAAGGCTGCCAGCGATTAAGCCAGGTCACTTCTCCGGAGCGAACTGTATTATTTTTATAATTAAACTGCCCATAATTGAGCTGAATTCCGCTGGCCAGCCCTTTGGTAATTTCATATTCGGTATAAGAGACGAGCGCCAGTTCTTTGTCACGCATATAATCTTTACCGGCCGAGGTCATGGCATTAAACCGTCCCCGGGTATTTTTGGTAATGGGTCTGGCATAATAGCCTACGGCATTTTTCTTTGCAGCCGAAGTCCAGGCCAGCGCCATTCGCTGCGTCCAGCCATTATTCTGCCAGCGGGCTTCCCCCACGTAATGCCAGGCATCATGATCGAACTCTCTTTTACTGGCCGCCATGGATTTATACTTTTCCAGCGCCTGGCTGCCATGGATCTGTGAAGATATACGCCATTCCGGGGCCAGTTGGTAACCCGTTTCAATCAGCTGCCGACGGAGATAATCCTTTGCCTCGCCATAGCCGTAAACGAACTGACCGTCCAGGCCTTTGTAGAACACGCCACTGGTGAAAATTGACTCAATGTTCCGCTTGTCATTCGTCTGCAGATGCAGATTTTCCGGCGAGTCATGGCGGATGGCCCGCGTCACATAAGCCGCATCCAGCCGGAGATCCTGCCAGTTAAAGGTGCCACTGTAGCCGGAGTAACTGTTACGCGATAAACGGTTAGTCAGGGTCAGAACACCGAAGTTTTTCAGCTCCTGCCAGCCTGCTTTCGCCTGCATGCCCAGCGTTTGATCCCCCAGCTTCACTTTGACGTAGCGCTGGCCGAATTTGCTGAAGCCATGGGCATTCTTTTTGTCCATGCCCTCGCCCTGGTTATACAGCAGGCCACGAGTGGAGAAATAATCACTCGCCCCCAACCGGACTGCCCGAGTGTAGGTGGCATCAAAGCCAATCACATTCCACAGATAACCGGATTGCAGATTCACATTCGCCGCCTGGCCCCAGGCATTATGCACCGTGGTGGGCTGCGCCTCATTTTCCTTCAGGTATTTCCAGTGATTACGCAGGCTCAGATCCAGATGCGTATTATTAAAAAACGCATTAACTTCCTGAGATTTGCCAGTGGATAAATTAACCGCCCAGGCGGGCATTCCTGAGAGAAATATTGAGAACGTAATAAATAAAACGATCCTATTTTTCATTGAGTATTCCCTGTAAAAAAAGCAGCAATGCACGTCAGGAGTGCAGAGCATAATTCTTAAAGAAGATTGTCTACGGGACTCTTTAATGGCATAGCGGAACGGGACTTTTTTTAATACAAAAAAAACCGATCCAAAAACTCAGTCAGATAACTAAGTTTTGTGGATCAGGTTTTGCCCGAGGTAACAATCCTGATGTTCAGTCAGAAATATACACAATGCAGATTCAGGCACAAAAGCCATATTTGACAATTGTGATCCGCTGCGCAAATTAAATAATGTGCGTTTAGAAAATAGAATTAATGTTAACTGGAAGGTGAAGTGTTACTCTTTTTAATAACACTAAAACAGAAAAATTAAGAAGAACTCACCACGCCGGAACACCGCTGTGAAAGCGCAGCTCATTATCCGGCTCAGAGATCAACTTCGCTTCCGTCTCACCAATTTTCCTCACCCGATGGGCAATATCCCCCGGAGCAACCTGTGCGGCCAGAGCCAGATAATCCTGATAGTGGCGGGCCTCGGAACGCAGCAGCGAAAGGTAAAAGGAGGCCAGTTCGTCATCCAGACAAGGCGCCAGGCTGGCAAAACGCTCACAGGAGCGAGCCTCAATGTAGGCACCACAAATCAGCTTATCCACCAGCGTTTGCGGCTCGTGGGTAGTCACCTCACGCAGCAGCCCTTTGGCATAACGACTGGCGGTAATTTTGATATAGGGGATGTTACGCGCCTGCATAATCTCCAGCACCTGATAAAAGTGGTGCAGCTCTTCTTTGATCAGCAGCACCATTTTATCCACCAGCGCGTCGCCATACTCCACATCAGCCCGGCCGATCACCGCTTTCGACAGCCCTTTATGCTGCTCCAGAAAAGTCAGGTCGGCATTCTTGCTGTGAATAAACTGCACCCACGGCTTCAGCCACGCCAGCAACGCATCACCGCTCTCTTTCTCCGCCACGTATTTGCGGATCAGCCACATGGCGGTCTGGGCCGCTTTCAGCTCACAGACCAGATGATCCGTCAGCAGCAATGGCAGATTTTCCGGCTTGCGGGCCTCGTCGATCCACGCCTGAGGCGTGCGGCAATGCAGAAAAGAGTGAACGGGTGCGAGAAGAAGATCGGTATTCATGCGGTCAGGCAATCCGTAGAAAGAGGAAAAAAGAGTAAAATTTTGGGCAAATAAGGAGCCGGACGGAAGGATTTCCACCGACACGGGCGGAAAAATTCCGCCCCCTGGGTCGCTCAGCAACGATTAATGGCGGGTGCCATCATCCTCTTCGTCGATGTACTCGCCGTCTTCGTCTTCATCTTCGGCATCCGGATCTTCGAAATAAGTACCCCAACCGTCGTAATCGACGTTGAACTTGCCAGCCAGATCGACCAGTTGCTCAACCTGCGCGTCGATCAGCTCGGCGTTCAGCGCCGCTTCGCTAAGAATGTCGCAGCACATCACTTTGCTGCCATCTTCCAGCTCCAGCTCTTCCGGCTCGGTCACTTCGTAACCCATTTTGAACGCTTCTACCGCCGCCTTTTCCAGCGCGTCGAAACTGTCGCAGGAGAGGTGGTGTTCGATGGTATAGAGCGCGTCCGGGTCACTGCCATCATCCAACAGCTCTTCAATAATCAGCCGCGTCTCTTCACGCTGCTCTTCCAGCAATGCTTCATTTGCCATGATCCGTTCCTCTGTGTGTGGCATCTCTGGACGCTATTTTCCCACAGTGCCCTTCCCGTCACTACCTTTATACAAAAGTTTCTGTGCGTCGGGGTTGAAAATGCATATTCATACGGTTAAATTGAATTTTAATTCAAAAATAACCCACCCGGAGTGCTTTATGAGTCAGTTACATCAACGCCACTTTCTCAGGCTGATCGATTTTACCCCCGCAGAAATCACTGCTTTGCTGGCGCTGGCCGCCACGCTCAAGACTAATAAAAAAAATGGCGAGGAAATTCAGCACCTGAAAGGCAAGAACATCGCGCTCATCTTCGAAAAAGACTCGACCCGTACCCGATGCTCTTTCGAAGTTGCCGCATACGATCAGGGCGCTAACGTCACCTATCTCGGCCCGAGCGGCAGCCAGATTGGCCATAAAGAGTCGATGAAAGATACCGCGCGGGTGCTGGGCCGGATGTATGACGGTATTCAGTATCGCGGTCACGGGCAGGTGCTGGTTGAGTCACTGGCGGAACACGCCGGTGTACCGGTGTGGAACGGCCTGACCAATGAGTTTCACCCTACCCAGCTGCTGGCCGATCTGCTGACCATGCAGGAGCATCTGCCGGAGAAAGCCTTCAGCGAGATGACGTTTGCCTATGTGGGCGACGCGCACAACAACATGGGCAACACTATGATGGAAGCCGCCGCGCTGGTTGGCCTCGATCTGCGCCTGGTTGCGCCGAAAGGCTGCTGGCCGGACGCGGAGCTGGTTGCCGAATGTCGTCTGGCGGCGGAGAAAACCGGTGGCAAAATTACCCTGACCGAAGATATTGCCGAAGGCGTGAACGGGGCTGATTTCATTTATACCGATGTCTGGGTGTCGATGGGCGAACCGAAGGAAGTCTGGCAGGAACGTATTGCCCTGCTGCGTCCTTACCAGGTGAACAGCGCGATGCTTGAACTGACCGGCAACCCGCAGGTTAAATTCCTGCACTGCCTGCCGGCATTCCATGACGAGCAGACCACGCTGGGCCATCAGATGGCCGAACAATACGATCTGCATGGCGGCATGGAAGTGACGGATGAAGTGTTCGAATCCACACACAGCGTGGTGTTCGATCAGGCTGAAAACCGCATGCACACCATTAAAGCGGTGATGGTGGCAACGCTGGCAAAGCTGTCTGATTAACGGCCGGCAAACGATTACTCTGCGGGTGATTTTTCCTTGCCGCAGGCCAGTAAATGCGTATAATCCCCCCCGTTTGCCGGGAGGAAGTATGTTGTTAAACACTGCTGACATTGTCGTCCAGACGCGCCTCAACGCAGGCGGGCAGCACCGTTTTTCCTTACCTGGCGTCACCGATCATAAAAAAAAGCCCCTCAATGAGGGGCTTTTTTTTTGTCCGTTTGCAAGTCACGGGGCTGAGGAGAGAGAAGATGGCGAACCCGCTGTATAAAAAACATATTATTTCGATTAACGATCTCGATCGTGCGGAGCTGGAGCTGGTGCTGAACACTGCCGCCAGCCTGAAAGCCAATCCGCAGCCGGAGCTGTTAAAACACATCGTGGTGGCCAGCTGCTTCTTTGAAGCCTCAACGCGAACCCGACTGTCCTTCGAAACGGCGATGCATCGCCTCGGGGCTTCCGTGGTGGGTTTTGCAGACGGCAGCAACACTTCTCTGGGCAAGAAAGGCGAAACGCTGGCAGACACCATCTCGGTGATCAGCACCTATGTGGATGCCATCGTCATGCGCCATCCACAGGAAGGAGCTGCGCGACTGGCGACGGAATTCTCCACCGATGTGCCAATCTTTAACGCCGGTGACGGGGCTAACCAGCATCCCACTCAGACCCTGCTCGATCTGTTCACCTTCCGCGAAACCCAGGGCCGCCTGAGCAACCTGAATATCGCCATGGTCGGTGATCTGAAATATGGCCGTACCGTGCACTCTCTGGCGCAGGCGCTGGCGAAGTTCGACGGCAACCGCTTTATGTTTATCGCTCCGGATGCGCTTGCAATGCCTGCCTACATCACCGATATGCTGGACGAAAAAGGCATTGCCTGGAGCCGTCACGACAGCATCGAAGAGGTGATCCCACAGGTGGATATTCTGTACATGACCCGCGTACAGAAAGAGCGTCTGGACCCGTCCGAATACGCCAATGTGAAGGCGCAATTTATTCTGCGAGCGGCCGACCTTGAGGGTGCCCGCGAAACCATGAAGGTGCTGCACCCGCTGCCACGTATCGATGAAATCACCCCCGACGTCGATAAAACGCCGTACGCCTGGTACTTCCAGCAGGCCGGTAACGGCATCTATGCGCGCCAGGCAATTCTGGCACTGGTACTCAGCGAAATGGATCTGTAGAGGAACTGACGATGACTCAAGACAATAAACTGCAGGTAGAAGCGATTAAACGCGGCACGGTTATCGACCACATCCCGGCACAGATTGGCTTTAAGCTGCTGTCGCTGTTTCGCCTGACGGAAACCGATCAGCGCATCACCATCGGCCTGAACCTGCCTTCCGGCGAGCTGGGACGCAAGGATCTGATCAAGATTGAAAACACCTTTCTGACTGACGATCAGATCAATCAGCTGGCGGTCTATGCCCCGCACGCCACGGTTAACCGCATTGATAATTACGATGTGGTGGGCAAAATTGCCCCGACGCTGCCGGACAATATCGAGCGCGTGCTGACATGTCCAAACAGCAACTGCATCAGCCGCAGCGAGCCGGTGAACTCCAGCTTCGCGGTGAAAAAGCGTAATAATGACGTGCACTTAAAGTGCAAATACTGTGAGAAAGAGTTTGCCCATCACGTGGTACTGGCAAGCTGGTAATCAGGACTCAGCGGCCTATAATGGGCCGTTGCACCCCGTTAACATGGAGAAATTATGTATCGCGAAATCAGCACCGAAAACGCACCAGCCGCCATCGGTCCTTACGTACAGGGCGTCGATCTTGGCAGCATGATCATCACTTCCGGCCAGATCCCGGTCGATCCTAAAACAGGCGCAGTGGCCGAAGATGTGACCGCCCAGGCCCGTCAGTCTCTCGCCAACGTGAAAGCGATTGTGGAAGCAGCCGGACTGAAAGTGGGCGATATCGCCAAAACCACCGTGTTCGTGAAGGACCTGAACGATTTCGCCACGGTGAACGCCGCTTATGAAGCATTCTTTACCGAGCACAACGCCAGCTTCCCTGCGCGCTCCTGCGTGGAAGTGGCGCGCCTGCCGAAAGATGTGAAAATCGAAATCGAAGCGATTGCCGTTCGTCGCTAAGGCCGGTTCCTCTCCCGCCTGCGGGAGAGGCTATCACTACTGTCCTGACCGCAGCAGTTTCTCCACCGGTGAGACCAGTGCAATCACCACCTCATCCTGCGTTACCGCCGCCTTATCCAGCTTCTCCTGCATTCTCGCCACGTCATGTGAGCCAAATGCCCGGTCGTTTTCTATCGCATCCACCAGCGAAAGCCCGATGGTGCTGATTTCCCGAACCTGCTCAGCCACCGACACCAGCGGCTTCAGCTGATAGCTTTGCTCCAGCAACGGCATCACTGCCGGGATGTTTTGCTGCCACAGCATCAGCTGATGCCGGACAGCCTGCAACGCCTGGCGATCTTTGTGGTGGGTAATCAGCGCATCCACCTGCTGACTCAGCTCACGCACTTTATCGCTCTCGGCAGGCAACACATCAGCCAGGCGATTCAGCGGCTCATTCAGATCGTAATGTCCGGCCTGGAATTTAAGGTGTTGCCGGGTGTAATACTGTGCCGGTTCCAGCGCTTCAGCGAAGATTTGCAGTGGCACAATGTCGCTGCTGTTTGCCAGACGGATCATTTGCGTTTGCGTCTGGGCATGCTGCTGCAGACCAACAGAGACGGTCGACCAGCGATCCACCGCAGCCAGACGCCGGTACATATTGCCCTTATCGGTCACATCCTTCGCCGACCACAGACGCTCGGCCACCACAAAAGCGCGTGGCCACAAGCGGACATCAATCACCTGCGGGTTAACGATTTCCGCCCACAGAGCCGCTTCGCCGCCCAGCAGGTTATCCTTCATCTGTTTTTCGTCCGGCACGCTGGGCTGAATGCCCACCGGTACGCCCTGCAGCTTGCTGCCGCTGGCCGGATAGCGAACGTTGCCCACCAGCATGTAGCCCGTCAGCTCCTCACCCGTGAGCGTGATCACCGGGCTGAACTTGCCCATCCAGGTATCCACGCTGAAGGTGATGCGGTTTGGTGCCAGCCAGCTGATGTCATGCACCATCCGCCGTGATTTTCCGGCAAAGTCAATAAAGCCGCGCCAGTGGTTATTACGGTTAATCAGCGTAAAGCTGCCCTTCACCGCGTTGCCTTTCAGGCGCGGCATGGTGAACTGCCAGCTCTGAGCCACCTCGCCCTCTTTCAGCAGGTCTTCACCGTTCAGGCCGACAGG
Source organism: Erwinia sp. 009765445 (assembly GCF_058137865.1). Lineage (NCBI taxonomy): Bacteria > Pseudomonadati > Pseudomonadota > Gammaproteobacteria > Enterobacterales > Erwiniaceae > Erwinia > Erwinia sp. 009765445. Next base: position 117,277 of record NZ_JBYUWC010000014.1, on the reverse strand, counting down.
ATAAACTTCATTGCGGTAGTGATAGGAAGAAGGCTGAACCTGATCGAGATAAAAACCGGCCGAGAGAATGCCGCGATAATTATCTTTGGTCACTTCGCCCAGCACATCCTGACCCTGCCAGGACTGGATCAGGATATTGTGCGGCAGATCCGGATGAGTAATTTCATCCCAGCCGACCATTTTGCGCTGATGCTTTTCAAGGATCTTCTCCAGCCGCTGGTTGAAGTAAGCCTGCAACGCATATTCATCCTTCAGCCCTTTCTGCTGCATAAACTGCTGGATCTTCTGCGACGCCTTCCACTGTGTGGCATCCACTTCATCACCACCAATATGGATCCACGGATCCGGGAAGATTTCGGTCACCTCGCCGATCAGCGTGTCGATAAACTCGTAGGCCTTTTCATTGCTGGGATCGAGCAACGGTTTGAACACTCCCCACCCTCTCTCGATCTGATAAGGCCCGGGCGCGCTGATAAGCTCAGGCATGGCGACAGCCAGCGCCGTTGCGTGACCGGGAAAATCGATCTCCGGCACCACGCGCACGCCGCGATCGGCTGCGTACTGCACAATCCCTTTCATCTGTTCGCGAGTATAAAACAGGCCGTCACTGGCCTTCTCCTGCAGCTGCGGGAAGTGGCTGGAGGCAAAGCGCCAGCCCTGATCGTCGGTCAGATGCCAGTGGAAAACATTCATGCGCGCGGCGGCGATCCCGTCGATCTGTCGTCTGATCGTATCGAGCGGCATAAAGTGACGCACGGAGTCGATCAGGATCCCACGCCACGGAAAGCGGGGGCTGTCGTGGATCTCAACATAAGGGATCTCACTGTCTTTACCGGTGTTCTCCACCAGTTGCAATAGCGTTTCCATCCCCCGCATCGCGCCAAACCGTGTGGCCGCATCCAGTTCAATGCCACGGCTGCCAACATTCAGGCTGTAGCTTTCATCGCTGTCCGGCTGCGGGATAGCATCCACCTTTTTCGCAATCTTAATCAGCAGGGTTGGCTGCTCCGGCACGGTGGTCTGCGGCATCATCTGCCAGCCGGTTTGCAGGCCAATCCGCTGCCGCCAGCGCTGCAACGCCTCTGGCAGATCGTCCCCTTCCACCTGAACAGAAAAACGATTATTCAGCACCAGGCTGCCTCCGCTGGCAGGTTGTTCAACCTGCTGCGGCCAGGGCATCAGCGGCAGATTACCCGCCGGAGTGGCAAAGCTGTAAAAAGAAGCGAACAGGGTGGTGGCAAGCAGAGAAAAGCGCAGTGAATCGGACACGGGTGACTCTCCAGAAGCGTGACGGCCAAAAATGGCAAAATACTCATAAAACATAATTCGTAAGACACATCAAGTTGCATCCAGCCATCCACGTCCGCAGGGTAATAATTTGTGACGAGTTTATCGTAAGGATTCCATTCACTTTTTTCACCGACCTCCTCTGAACGGCAGGCCTGCACTGACATGACCTTTCCGCATTGACAATTTTTTTCGCTTTCCGGGCCACCCAGGGTATTTCACCTTTCCAGTTAATAGCTAACCTTAGGGAAGAAGAAAAAAGTCAGAGTCTTATCGCAGCGCACGGACCTTTTCACCTGAGAATCAGGATTGAGCAATGACTAAAATTCCACCGTGGTGGCAGAACGGCGTTATCTATCAAATTTATCCCAAGAGCTTTCAGGACACGACCGGCAGTGGAACGGGCGATCTTGCCGGAGTGATCCAGCGCCTCGACTACTTAAAAGAGCTGGGGATAGATGCTATCTGGCTGACGCCTTTCTATATTTCTCCGCAGGTGGATAATGGCTACGACGTGGCGAACTACATCGCCATCGATCCCATCTTTGGCACGCTGAACGACTTCGATAATCTGGTGGAAGAGACTCACCGGCGTGGGATGCGGTTAATTCTCGACATGGTGTTTAACCACAGCTCTACCCAGCACCACTGGTTCCACGAGGCGCTGGATCGCGAAAGCCCCTATCGCTCCTACTACATCTGGCGTGACGGAACGCCCGGTGAACCGCCAAATAACTGGCTGTCGAAGTTTGGCGGCAGCGCCTGGCGCTGGCATCCGGAGAGCGGGCAGTACTATATGCACCTGTGGGCGCAGGAACAGGCGGAGCTGAACTGGGAAAACGAGAACCTGCGCGCCGAGCTGAAGCAGATCGTCAACTTCTGGGCGGATCGCGGCATCGACGGCCTGCGGCTGGACGTAGTGAACCTGGTCTCCAAGCATCAGGATTTCCCGGACGATCCCGGTGGCGACGGACTGCGGCTGTATACTGACGGTCCACGCATCCACGAATATATGCAGGAGATGAGCCGCGATGTTTTCCGTCCGCGCGAGCTGATGACAGTGGGAGAAATGTCCTCCGCCACGCTGGAACATTGCCAGCGCTACGGCGCACTGGAGGGCGAAGAGCTGTCGATGGTGTTCAGCTTCGATCATGTTGAGGTGGATTTTTATAACGGCCAGAAATGGACGCTGACGCCACTGGATCTGGTGGCTCAGAAGGCAATTTTCACCCACTGGCAGCAGGGAATGCATAACCAGGCCTGGAACGCGCTGTTCTGGTGTAATCACGATCAGCCAAGAGTGGTTTCACGTTGGGGAGATGAAGGCCAGTACCGGGTGCAGTCAGCGAAAATGCTGGCGATGGTGCTGCACGGCATGCAGGGCACACCTTACATTTTCCAGGGAGAGGAGCTGGGAATGACCAACCCGCACTTCACCCGTATCCTCGACTACCGGGATATCGAAAGCCACAACATGTATGCCGAGCTGCGCTCGCAGGGGCGGGACAGCGACAATCTGCTGGCGATCCTCGCCAGTAAGTCCCGCGATAATGGCCGCACACCGATCCCTTGGAATGCCGGAGAGAACGGCGGTTTCACTACTGGCACGCCGTGGATTGGGATGTGTGACAACATGGAGACGATTAATGCTGACGCCGCACTGGCCGATCTGAATTCGGTGTTTTACACCTATCAGCAACTGATCCAGCTGCGTAAAAGCTATCCAATATTGACGTGGGGAGATTATCTCGACCTGCTACCGGATCACGCTTATCTGTGGTGCTACTGCCGCCGCTATGAGAATGAAACGTTAGTGGTGGCGACCAATTTCAGCCCGGAGACCCAGGTGTGGCATCCGCCCGCTTACAGCGGCCACTGGGAGGTGCTGATCAGTAACTACCCCGACACGCACGTAACGCCGGGAGAAGTGATGCTGCGGCCCTGGGAAGCAGTGTGGTGGTACCAGAAACGCTGAGGGGTGTCACATCGGACCGAACAGTGCGGCCAGATCATCGCTGCTGAACTGGGTGGGTTCACTCAGTTCATCCTCCAGAATGCCGCCTGCCAGCTCAGCCTTCTGCTCCTGCAGCGCGACAATCTTCTCTTCAATGCTGCCAGCCGCAATCAGTTTATACACAATGACCGGCTTATCCTGCCCAAGTCGGTAAGCGCGGTCCGTGGCCTGATTTTCGGCTGCCGGGTTCCACCAGGGATCGTAGTGGATCACCGTGTCCGCCGCCGTCAGGTTCAGGCCAACCCCGCCCGCTTTCAGGCTGATCAGGAATACCGGCACCTCGCCATTCTGAAAACGTCGCACCGGCTCGGTACGGTCGCGAGTGCTGCCGGTCAGAGTGACAAACGGGATACGCGCCTTTTGCAGCTCTTTGGCAATCAACGTCAGCATGGTGGTGAACTGGGAGAAGATCAGGATATGACGATCTTCTGCCAGCAAATCACTGAGCATTTCCCGCAGCAGAGCCAGCTTGGCAGAATGTTTCACTTTGGCCGCTTTGTCGGTTTTTACCAGCCGGGGATCGCAGCAGATTTGCCGCAGCTTCAGCAACGCATCCAGCACCAGCAGATGGCTGCGCCCGGCCCCCTGCTGCTCCACCGCCAGCCGCACGCGATCCTGCATGGCACTGCGGACCGATTCGTACAGCTCCCGTTGGGAGCCTTCCAGCGCCACCGAGCGGACAATGGTGTTCTTCGGCGGCAGCTCTTTTGCCACTTCCTGCTTACGCCGCCGCAGCATAAAAGGCCGTACGCGGCGGGCCAGCAGCTCACGGCGGACACGGTCGCCGTTGCGTTCAATCGGAATACGCCACTCCTGAGTGAACTGTTTCTCACTGCCCAGGAAGCCCGGCAGCAGGAAGTCAAACTGCGACCACAGCTCGCCGAGGTGGTTTTCCAGCGGCGTTCCGGTCAGGCACAGGCGGTGACGGGCTTTGAGTGAGCGGATCACGGAGGCGGCGCGGGAAGCGCTGTTTTTAACATACTGCGCCTCGTCGAGGATCAACAGGTGATAGCTGTAGCCCAGCAGCTGCGGCTGGTCGCGCCACAGCAGGGAATAAGTGGTCAGCACCACATCATACTGGCCGATATCGTCATAGAAATCTTTGCGTTGCGGGCCGGTCAGGGCCAGCACTTTCAGACCCGGGGCAAACCGGCTCGCTTCCTGAGTCCAGTTATAGACCAGCGTGGTTGGCACCACTATCAGCGCCGGACGGGTAAGCCTGCCGTCTTCTTTCTCCAGCAGCAAGTGCGCCAGAGTCTGGATAGTTTTCCCCAGCCCCATGTCATCAGCCAGCACGCCGGAGAGATCTTGTGCCCGGAGGAACTGCATCCAGTTCAGCCCCTGCTGCTGGTAGTCACGCAGTTGGGCCTGCAATCCGGCTGGCGGTTCGACAGGCTGGATGCCTTCGCTGGAGCGCAGCCGCTCGGCAAGCTGGTATACGCCGCTCTCGCCCTGAAACTGCCAGCGACCGGTGTCGCTCAATGCCGTCAGCCTGCCCGCTTCATAAGGCGCAATCCGCAAAGGTGCGCTGACACTTTGAGCAAACACATCGGCCAGGCTTCCCACGACCGGTTTCAGGCGATCGGCAGTGATATGCAGCCGCTCATTGCGATCGCTGCGCAGCTCCACGACTTCATTATCCGGGATGCTGGAGAGATCGCCGGACAGCCAGCGCCGGTCTTTCTGGAACAGCCCGGCCAGCAGCGGTTGCAGGCTGACCTGACGGCGGCCAATACTGACTTCCATTTCAAGGTTGAACCAGCCATCTCCGCCCTGCACTGCACGGCCGTCGATGCTTTCAATGTCGGTGACGTTCCAGGTGAAGTCATCGTCCATGCTGACTTTCCAGCCGCGCCGTCGCAGCTCAGGCAGCTTCACGCGGATAAAATCGCGCCACTGGGTCGGCGATTCAGGAGCAAAAATAGAAGGCGGTAGCGGAGCCGATGCCGGGGTGTAGATATGACCTGCAGGGATAGTCAGCAATCCGGCAGCGTTGATCTCACGCAGCCAGTTCTGCTCGTGCTCTTTCTGTCGCTCAACATGGAACAGTGCGCCGTGAAGATCGGTGAAGCTGTCGCCGCTGCTTCCTGCCGCAACCCGCACTCCGGCATAATCGAAATGGACGGCAGCGAAGTCCAGCCGCTTTTGACGGTGGCCATAGCGACCAAAACCGCTGACAAACTTCGCGCGGGACTCAAGCCGTAATGTAGGCACCGGTTCGACAGAGATATTTTCCGGAACCGGCTCCAGTCGGGCAGCATGAGGCTGCTGGCGCAAATTAGCCAGCATCACTGCCGCCACATGGCGACAGTTGTTTTTGACCGGGCAGGTACACTCCCCGCTGGCATGCAGCTTGCCCTGTGGCAGGCTGAAATGCACCATCACCTGGAAGGGCTCGATTTTTCTTCCGGGGACTTCACCCGTTAACAGGTTGTTTTGCCATTGGATATTCTGCACCTTATCGACCAGCCCTTCTGCTCTGGCGACGGTGCGCGCACCGATCCAACGGCTAACCTGTTTTTCATTGTACGTCACAGAAGGCATCAGACTGTATCCCGGAATGGACTGGGCAAAGGCATAAGTGCTCCGCATAACAGGCAATAATATGAATTCCGGGGCTATGAATGCAACCTTGTGACACCGATTGGCCGCCAAAAAGGTCTCTCCGGCAGGCTGAGCCGATCGTGTTACGTTCAGATTATTGCCCGGTTTAAGCCTGGTAAATTTCCTCCAGGGCTAAGTGTTTAACTTTACGCCACCATTTTTCAATCTTTGTTCCACATCAAGAAACTCGCAGTTATATCAGGCGAAAACACCATATATAGCGTTTACTATGCCTGTCACATTCTACATATAGTTACAGCGGCGGGGGAACGGTGATGGTATCGATGGTAATTAAGCGGGACGGCTGCAGGGTCGCATTCGATGAAGCGCGTATTCTTGATGCGATTAAAGGCGCAGCCCGCGCGGCAGAAATTGAGGACGACAATTACTGCACGCTGGTGACCAGTCAGATTTGCCAGCAGCTGCAAATGCAGGAGCGCGTCGACATCCACGATGTGCAGAAAGCAGTGGAAAACGCCCTGATGGCCGGACGCTATCCTGAACTGGCCCGTACCTATATCGAATACCGCCACGACCGCGACGTGGCCCGTGAGCTGCGTGGCAAGCTGAATAAAGAGATCCGTGGGCTGGTGGAGCAGACCAACCCGGCCCTGCTGAATGAGAACGCCAACAAAGACAGCAAGGTGATCCCAACCCAGCGCGACCTGCTGGCGGGCATTGTCGCCAGGCACTACGCCACCCAGCACATTTTACCGCGCGATGTGGTGAGGGCGCATGAGCGGGGTGAGATCCATTACCACGACCTCGATTACTCGCCGTTCTTCCCGATGTTTAACTGCATGCTGATCGACCTGAAAGGGATGCTGACCCAGGGCTTTAAGATGGGTAACGCGGAGATCGAGCCGCCGAAATCCATCTCGACAGCGACTGCCGTCACCGCACAGATTATCGCTCAGGTCGCCAGCCACATATACGGTGGCACCACCATCAACCGTATCGATGAAGTGCTGGCCCCGTTTGTTGAAGCGAGCCTGGAGAAACACCGTAAAACCGCGCTGAAATGGCAGATTGCCGATGCGGAAGCTTATGCCCACGCCAGTACCGAAAAAGAGTGCTTTGATGCCTTCCAGTCGCTGGAGTATGAAGTCAACACGCTGCATACCGCTAATGGTCAGACGCCGTTCGTCACCTTTGGTTTCGGACTGGGAACCAGCTGGCCTGCCCGCCTGGTGCAGCAATCCATCCTGCGCAACCGCATTGCCGGTCTGGGAAAAAATCATAAAACAGCGGTATTCCCGAAGCTGGTTTTCGCCATCAAAGAAGGGCTGAACCGCTCACCTGCCGACAGCAACTACGACATCAAGCAGCTGGCGTTAGAGTGCGCCAGCAAAAGGATGTATCCCGATATCCTCAATTATGAGCAGGTGGTGAAAGTCACCGGTTCATTCAAGACGCCAATGGGTTGCCGCAGCTTCCTTGGCACGTGGGAGGAAGACGGTAAGCTGGTTCACGAAGGCCGCAACAACATCGGCGTAATCAGCCTTAACCTGCCGCGTATCGCGCTGGATGCCGGGGGAAATGAGGCAGCGTTCTGGAACCTGCTCGACCAGCGTCTGCTGCTGGCGAAGAAGGCGCTGATGACCCGCATCGCCCGCCTGGAAAATATCAAGGCCCGCGTTGCGCCGATCCTCTATATGGAAGGAGCCTGTGGCGTTCGGCTGAAAGCGGACGATAACGTGGCGGAGATCTTTAAGCATGGCCGCGCGTCCATTTCACTGGGTTATATCGGCATTCATGAAACGATCAATGCCCTGACCGGCAGCAAAACACATCTGTATGACGATGAACAGCTGCGCGAAAAAGCGGTGGCAATTGTCGGACGCCTGCGCCAGGCGGTGGATGAGTGGAAAGAGGAGACCGGTTACGGCTTCAGTCTCTACAGCACGCCGAGCGAAAACCTCTGTGACCGCTTCTGCCGGCTGGATGCCGCCGAGTTTGGCGTAATCAACGGCGTCACCGATAAAGGCTACTACACCAACAGCTTCCACCTCGACGTGGAGAAGAAGGTCAACCCGTACGACAAAATCGACTTCGAGGCAGCCTATCCTCCGATCGCCAACGGCGGCTTCATCTGTTACGGCGAATACCCCAACATCCAGCACAACCTGAAAGCGCTTGAAGATGTCTGGGATTACAGCTACAGCCGCGTGCCTTATTACGGCACCAATACGCCGATTGATGAGTGCTACGAGTGCGGCTACACCGGCGAGTTCTCCTGTACCAGCAAAGGCTTCACCTGCCCGAAATGCGGCAATCATGAGCCTTCGCGGGTGTCGGTTACCCGCCGGGTTTGCGGCTATCTGGGCAGTCCGGATGCCCGTCCGTTCAACGCCGGTAAGCAGGAAGAGGTGAAGCGGCGCGTCAAGCATATGGCGACCGGGCTACTGGGATGAATATTCATCAGTATTATCCGGTCGATATCGTTAACGGGCCGGGTACCCGATGTACGCTGTTTGTGGCAGGCTGCGAGCATCAGTGCGTCGGGTGCTATAACAAGAGCACCTGGCGACTGAACTCAGGCTGCCCTTTCACCGTGCAGCAGGAAGAGCAGCTGATCGCCGACCTTAACGATACGCGCATTCCCCGCCGGGGGCTGTCGCTGTCAGGTGGCGATCCGCTGCATCCGGCCAACGTGGCGGATGTTCTGAGGCTGGTTAAGCGTGTGCGCCGTGACTGCGTGGGGAAAGATATCTGGCTGTGGACGGGCTACCTGCTGGGGGAACTGAGCCAGGAGCAGCAGCGCGTGGTGGAGCAGATTAACGTGCTGGTCGACGGCAAGTTCGAGCAGGAATTAAGAGATCCGGCGCTGCTGTGGCGCGGCAGCAGTAACCAGGTTATTCATTATTTACGTTAGCAGCAGTCCTGCAGCACCCACAATCACCCCACTCAGCGTCACCAGCGCACCGGTCAGCCACAGCGAGCGGGCCGGAAGCGCACCGTGCAGCATCAGTAGTGAAGGCACGCTGACCGCGGGCAGCGTCATCAGCAACGCCAGTCCCGGTGCCACGCCCATTCCAGCCATCATCATCGTCTGAACAATGGGGATCTCAGCGGCCGTAGGGATCACAAACAGGCAACCCGCGACGGCCATTGCAATCACCCAGAACAGCGAATTGCTGACCAGGCCATCGGCATGCGGAAACAGCCAGACGCGGGCTGCGCCAAGCAACAGCACGGCCACGATATAAAGCGGAATGGTGTTCCAGAACAGCGTCCAAAGCGCACTAAACCAGCGGCGCAGGAACGGTTTATCCTCTGGCGTTCTGATTGGCAATACGTTTGCCACAGGCTGCTCCGGCGTCAGCTTCTGCACCAGCAGCGCAATCCCCAGCACCATCAGCACGCCAGCCACCAACCGGATGGCAGCAAACTGCCAGCCAAGCACAAAGCCCATAAAAATCAGCGTGGCCGGATTCAGCACCGGGTTCCCCAGCCAGAATGCCAGAGTCGCGCCCACCGTGGCCGAAGACTTTCTCATTCCGGCGGCAACGGGTGCCGCGCAGCAGGTACACATCATGCCCGGCAATGAGAACAGTGCACCAATCAGCGTTCCCTTAAAACGTGGCTGCCCAAGCGTGCGTTGCAGCCATTTTTTTGGGATCAGCACCTGCACCAGCGAACCCAGCACCACGCCAAGTACCGCCGCTTTCCACACCGCCAGGAAATAGATCAGCGCATAGTCCCAGGCCGCCTGCAGAGGATGGCCGCTGGTATCAGCCAGGATTGATTTGCCGATGCTGTGAGTATCGGCTGCGGTGAAAGCCTTCAGGTAATAGGGGTGCCATTTGACGTACCACAGGCCAAAAACCACCACCAGCAGAAACAACAGCGGTTTCCACCAGGCAAATGCAGGGCTGCCAACACGGGATGAAGAGAGTTGTGACATGCTAAAGGCTCCGGATAACTGCGGGCAACGCCCGACCTGAGCATCATATCCACAAAAAAATCGTCACAAATTGATCTGGATTCCGATTCAGCAGTCAGCCATTTTTTAAATACGAAGGCACCAGGTGATCATCATGCGGATGAACGTTAAGCATAATCAGCAAGATACAGTTCATCCCATCAGGAAAACTTGATTTTCCAGGATCACCAACCACACTTAAACCAGTTACACGACATATTAAATGGAGGAAAAGATGAGCAAGAAGATTGCGGTCCTGATTACCGATGAATTTGAAGACTCAGAATTTACTTCTCCTGCTGAAGCTTACCGAAAAGCGGGTCACGAAGTGGTGACTATCGAGAAAAAAGCCGGTATCACCGTCACCGGTAAACAGGGAAAGGCGAAAGTGAAAATCGACAGGGATATCGATGATGTTCATGCGGCCGAGTTTGACGCCCTGCTGCTCCCCGGCGGCCACTCACCAGACAGCCTGCGCGGTGACGATCGCTTTGTGGATTTCACCAAAAACTTCGTCGCACTGGGCAAGCCAGTGTTTGCCATCTGCCATGGCCCGCAGCTGTTAATCAGCGCCAATGCGGTGCGCGGCCGTAAAATGACTGCGGTCAAGCCTATCGCCATTGACCTGAAAAATGCCGGTGCGGACTTTTACGACAAAGAAGTGGTAGTGGATAACGACAGGCTGGTGACCAGCAGAACACCGGAGGATCTGCCCGCCTTTAACCGAGAATCTCTGCGTATTCTTGAAATTGTCTGATGCCCACGGCCAGGTTCGCCTGGCCGCTTCTCTTTATCGCCACTTCTGCGTTTACTCTTCACGCTTCCAGTGCAGCTTTTTGCCAAAGCCCAGCGCATTATCGGTCATCTTCAGCTCATCCAACTGGATCTCCCACAACGGCGCGGACACCTTCAGCGCCACCGGAAAACGCTTCACGTAGGCCTTACGCACCTCAGCTTTCTCCTCTCCTTCCAGCAATCTGACCCTGCCGGAATACTGCACTCCTTTGATCAGCAGCACGGTTTTAGGCTGCCCATTCACGGTGCCGGCGACCTGCGTATGGCTGACAAAATTGATGCCGTGCCGCGTGTCCTGCTCAGTCATAATCCAGAAAGCCGTTTTCGTTGGATCAAAGATGTAGTAGCAGTTGGCGCACCACACCGGATCACCGCCGCATATCGAGAGAACATGCTGCTTTTGCAGATAGCGCGAGATAACCTGAAGTGGCTGAGAATCGGACATGGGAACCTCCCTGGAACAAACTGGTTTAGCCATTTTCCGGCAGTTGGACAAAATGTAAAGGGACGGGCTCTCTGCTGGTACAATTGCAAAGACTTAATCGACGCAGGCAGGATGGATGAACAACAGCGACGCGACGCCCTGGCGTCTTTATATTTTGCGCACTGCCCGTGGCGTGCTTTATACCGGTATTACCAATGATGTGGCACGACGCTTCGCCCAGCATCAGGCTGGAAAAGGGGCCAAAGCCCTGCGCGGCAAGGGTCCGCTGGAGTTATTGTTTCACTGTGAGGCTGGCGATCGCTCCAGCGCATCGAAGCTGGAGTATCAGGTCAAGCAGCTAAAGCGCCATGATAAGATCAGGCTGGTTGCCCACCAGCCCGTCTCGCTCAGCCTGTGGCTCAGCGCACTTAAAAACGGTTAAAAGGCGCTGAATACTCGATGTGGCCTTCAGTGCCGGCAAACGCATCGTCTGCCAGTTTATAGACCTGAAAGGCAGCTTCCGTACCCGGCCAGCGGCAACGAAGCTGATGGCGGGCAGCCGGTTCGAAACCGTAGCGGCCGTAGTAAGCAGGATCGCCCAGCACCACCACAGCAGCATAGCCAAACTCGTTCAGCGTATCCAGGCCTTCATAGATCAGCTGCTTACCCAGCTCTTGCCCGCGAAAGCTCTCATCCACGGCCAGCGGCGCAAGACCAACCCATTGATTATCTTTACCGTTCAGGGTTACAGGACTGAATGCGGCATAGCCCAGCACTTGACCTTCATCATCGGTGGCGACCACGCCCAGCGTCAGCAACCCGTCTTCACGCAGCTGCTGAACCAGTTCTGCCTCTGCTGACGTCTCAAAGCTGCGACGCAGCAAGCCGTCGATGCTGGCGGCATCCACCCCGATTTCCGTCCGAATTAACATGATGCACCTGCGCGATCCCTCGGGGAAGTCGCGTCCTCAGTCAGTCCTGCCTCAACGAGGTCAGCCAGTTGCATAAGTCCGATGCGCAGCGGCGTCGGTATAAATTCAAGCTCAATGGCATCCATCAGATTTTTCACTTCAAGCCCCAGTTCCGTGTCACCTTCGATTACCAGACGACGCTGGAAGAACAGGGTATCGGGATCGAGCCTGCGGGCAGCCACCAGCAGAAGATCGTTAGCATCACCGCGGAACCAGACATCCGCCTCAGCACGATCTTCCACCCGTAATTTTCCCTGCTCAATGGTCGTTGACCAGCGCAGCCCCAGGTCCCGGATCTCAATGCCTAACCAGCGACCCTGCAGAAAGTTTAACTCACCTTCAGCCAAAGCATGATGAAATTGCCAGCTCAGTAGCTGTTGCAGGACATGTTTTTTGACGGCAAAGGGAGCAAACTGCAGTGGGAAACGCAAATATTGCGGGCCTTTACGGACTAACCGGGCACGTAACAGGTTCAACACTATTCTTACTCCTTACGAATAAATTTCGGCTATTTTGCCATATCGATAAATCACATCAGGCGTCTGGATCAACAAAATGTGCAAACCCTGGCGTTTTGTCAGCGAATTCGTTCCCCATCAATACGCCATTAGCTGCCTTAAATCAAAAATTGTCATCGCCAGCCTGTCTACACTCGACCATTCCCTGTTTATCCGGAAATCGTTATATGGAACTGCTTTGTCCTGCAGGCAACCTGCCTGCGCTTAAGGCGGCAATCGAAAATGGTGCAGACGCTGTGTATATCGGTCTGAAAGATGACACCAACGCCCGCCACTTTGCCGGTCTGAATTTTACCGAAAAACGGCTGGAAGAAGCGGCCCGCTACGTTCATCAGCATAGACGTAAACTGCATGTTGCGATCAACACTTTTGCCCACCCGGATGGCTACCAGCGCTGGGAGCGGGCAGTAGATATGGCCGCTGCGGCTGGTGTTGATGCGCTAATCCTGGCCGATATTGCGATGCTGGAATACGCGGCAAACCGCTATCCGCATATCGAGCGCCACGTCTCCGTGCAGGCATCGGCGACCAATGCCGAAGCGGTGAAGTTTTACCAACGTAATTTTGATGTTGCCCGGGTGGTCCTGCCGCGCGTGCTGTCGATCCATCAGGTAAAACAGCTTTCCCGCGCCTCCACCGTGCCGCTGGAAGTCTTTGCTTTCGGCAGTCTGTGTATCATGGCCGAAGGCCGCTGCTACCTCTCCTCTTATCTGACCGGTGAATCCCCCAATACCGTGGGTGCCTGCTCCCCAGCCCGTTTCGTGCGCTGGCAGCAGACCGGAAACGGCCTGGAATCGCGGCTGAACGAGGTGCTGATCGATCGCTATGACGCCAATGAGAACGCGGGTTATCCGACGCTGTGCAAGGGCCGTTATAAAGTGGAAGATCAGCGTTACCACGCGCTGGAAGAACCAACCAGCCTGAATACGCTGGAGCTGCTGCCAGAATTACTGGCGGCAAACATCGCCTCAGTGAAAATTGAAGGCCGCCAGCGCAGCCCGGCCTATGTGGGCCAGGTTGCCCGCATCTGGCGCCAGGCTATTGACCGCTGTATGGCTAATCCTGGCGAGTTTGTTGCCCAACAAAGTTGGATGAACGCGCTGAGCGCACTGAGTGAAGGCACGCAGACCACGCTGGGTGCGTACCACCGTGAATGGCAGTAGGAATGACGATGAAATATTCAGTAGGCCCGGTGCTCTGGTACTGGCCAAAAGAGACCCTGCAGGAATTTTACCAGGCGGCGGCAGGCAGCCACGCTGACATTATCTATCTGGGTGAAGCAGTTTGCAGCAAACGCCGCGCCACTAAAGTCGCAGACTGGATGGCGATGGCGAAAGATCTGGCTGCCGCAGGCAAGCAGGTGGTGCTGAGCACCCTGGCGCTGGTGCAGTCACCTTCCGAGCTGACCGAGCTGAAACGCTATGTCAATAACGGGGAGTTCCTGATTGAAGCCAATGATATGGGGACCATCAATATGGCGGCCGAAGCAGGGCTGCCATTTGTCGCCGGTCATGCGCTGAACTGTTATAACGCCGTCACGCTGAAAATGCTGCTGAAAATGGGCATGGTGCGCTGGTGTATGCCGGTTGAGCTGTCGCGCGACTGGCTCTCCAATATGCTAACCCAGTGTGATGAGCTGAAAATTCGCGGGCAGTTTGAGGTGGAAGTACTGAGTTACGGCTATCTGCCGCTGGCGCTCTCGGCCCGTTGCTTTACCGCAAGGGCAGAGAATCGCGGTAAGGATGACTGCCAGACCTGCTGCATTAACTTTCCGCACGGCAGAAGCCTGCGCTCGCAGGAAGATCAGCAGGTGTTCGTGCTGAACGGTATTCAGACCATGAGCGGCTACTGCTATAACCTGGGTAACGACCTGATCTCCATGCAGGGGCTGGTGGATATCGTTCGCTTCTCGCCGCAGGGTACCGAGACCCTGCCGCTGATTGATGCCTTCCGCGATAATGAAACGGGTAAAGCCCCCCTTCCTCTTATCGCCCATCAGCAGTGCAATGGCTACTGGCGTCAGGTCCCCGGACTGGAGCTGGTCGACTGAAACTGAAGCTGAAGCGGGCTGCGGCCCGCTTTCTGCCTGACCCTGCCGTGATAAATTTAAAATCAAAAAGTGCTGTAAATTGCCAATCTTGTTAACCTGTAATCGCTTAGGCTGTGTAGTTGTACTGGCGCGAATTCCTTCCGAATAAGTGAGCGATTATGTCTGATAAAAAAAACGTCCCTCTGTCGGTCCTCGATCTGGCCCCTATTCCACAGGGTGCCAGCGCGCGTGAGGCTTTCCACGCTTCACTGGCGCTGGCACAGCAATCTGAGAAACTCGGCTTTAACCGCTACTGGCTGGCTGAGCACCATAATATGACCGGGATTGCCAGCGCGGCGACCTCGGTGCTGATCGGCTATCTGGCTGCCAATACCACTACCCTGCGCCTGGGTTCCGGTGGCGTGATGCTGCCAAACCACTCTCCGCTGGTGATTGCCGAGCAGTTCGGCACGCTGGAATCTCTTTACCCGGGGCGTATCGATATGGGTCTGGGTCGCGCACCGGGTTCCGATCAGCGCACGATGATGGCATTACGTCGCCATATGGGCGGACATATCGACAATTTTCCGGCAGATGTGCAGGAGATGATTGACTGGTTTGATGCCGGAGAAGGCTCGCAGCCTGCTGTCCAGCCGGTGCCAGGACTGGGGTTGAAAATTCCTGTCTGGCTACTGGGTTCCAGTCTGTACAGCGCTCAGCTTTCTGCACAGCTCGGCCTGCCGTTTGCCTTTGCCTCGCATTTCGCACCGGATATGTTGTTCCAGGCCCTGCATCTGTACCGTGAGAACTTTAAGCCGTCAGCCAGACTCGAAAAGCCGTATGCAATGGTCTGCGTGAACGTGGTGGCCGCCGACAGCGAGCGGGATGCAAAATTCCTGTTCACCTCAATGCAGCAGCAGTTTGTGAATCTGCGTCGCGGCAAGCCAGGCCCGCTACCGGCTCCGGTGGAAAATATGGATAACTTCTGGTCGCCATCCGAACAGTATGGCGTTCAGCAGGCGCTGAGCATGTCTCTGGTGGGCGATCTGGATAAGGTCCGTCACGGCCTGGCCTCGCTGATCCGTGAAACTCAGGCAGACGAAATTATGGTCAACGGACAGATCTTCGATCAGCAGGCCCGCCAACACTCGTTTGCTCTGGCGATGGAAGCGAATAACTCGCTCTGACGCAAATTGCAGGAATAAAAAAACCAGCCCGAAGGCTGGTTTTTTTATGCATCAGTCAGTGGTTATACATCACGACGACGGGTTGGTGCGGCACCGTCTTCACGACGTGGGCCACGGTTGCCACCGTCACGGCTGAAACCACCGCTACGACGCTCGCCGCCACGGTCATTGCTGAAACGACGCCCGCCTTCAGAACGGCCACCTTCACGACCGCCGCCGAAACCACCGCGACCAGCACCAGGACCACTACGACGTTCGCCGCCACGATCGTTGCTGCGAGGCTGCGCATCACCAATCAACTGCATATTCATCGGCTTGTTCAGAATGCGCGTGCGGGTGAAGTGCTGCAGAATGTCACCCGGCATGCCTTTTGGCAGTTCGATGGTGGAGTGAGTCCCGAAAAGCTTGATGTTACCGATGTAACGGCTGCTGATATCACCTTCATTAGCAATTGCACCGACAATGTGGCGAACTTCAACGCCGTCATCGCGACCCACTTCAATGCGGTAAACTTCCATATCGCCAACGTCACGACGCTCACGACGTGGACGATCGCCATCACGGCTTTCGCGAGGACCACGGTCCGGACGGTCACCACGGCGGTCGTCACGCTCTTTGAACTCGCGGCGTGGACGTGGAGCCGGATCGGCCGGAACGATCAGAGGACGTTCGCCCTGTGCCATTTTCAGCAGAGCTGCAGCCAGCGTTTCCATATCCAGCTCTTCTTCCGGCTGCATTTTGCTCAGCAGTGCGCGGTACTGGTCCAGATCGCTGCTTTCCAGCTGCTGCTGAACTTTAGCCGCGAACTTAGCCAGACGACGCTGACCCAGCAGTTCTGCGTTTGGCAGTTCAACTTCTGGAATCGTCAGCTTCATGGTGCGTTCGATGTTACGCAGCAGGCGACGCTCGCGGTTCTCAACGAACAGCAGTGCGCGACCGGCACGACCAGCACGACCGGTACGGCCGATACGGTGAACGTAAGATTCAGCATCCATAGGAATGTCGAAGTTTACCACCAGGCTGATGCGCTCAACGTCCAGACCACGGGCCGCAACGTCAGTGGCGATCAGAATATCCAGGCGGCCATCTTTCAGGCGCTCCAGAGTCTGCTCACGCAGCGCCTGATTCATGTCACCGTTCAGGGCAGCACTGTTGTAACCGCTGCGCTCCAGCGCTTCAGCCACTTCCAGGGTCGCATTTTTGGTACGAACGAAGATAATCGCCGCATCAAAATCTTCCGCTTCCAGGAAACGAACCAGTGCATCAGTCTTACGACCGTAAGCAGTCCAGTAGCTCTGGCTGATATCAGGACGGGTAGTCAGGCTTGACTGAATACGCACTTCCTGAGGATCTTTCATAAAGCGTTTGGTAATACGACGAATCGCTTCTGGCATAGTGGCAGAGAACAGTGCGGTCTGATGACCGTCCGGGATCTGAGCCATGATGGTTTCAACGTCTTCGATGAAGCCCATACGCAGCATTTCATCAGCTTCGTCCAGCACCAGACCGCGCAGGTTAGAGAGGTCTAACGTGCCGCGTTTCAGGTGGTCAAGCAGGCGACCAGGCGTACCCACAACAACCTGTGGACCCTGACGCAGTGCGCGCAGCTGTACGTCGTAACGCTGGCCGCCGTAAAGGGCCACTACGTTAAGACCGCGCATGTGTTTAGAGAATTCGGTTACGGCTTCGGCAACCTGAACCGCCAACTCACGGGTTGGTGCCAGCACCAGGATCTGTGGTGCTTTCAGGTTGCTATCAATGTTATTCAGCAGGGGCAGCGAGAACGCTGCAGTTTTACCGCTCCCGGTCTGTGCCATACCCAGCACGTCGCGGCCCGCCAGCAGGTGAGGAATACACTCTGCCTGGATCGGAGATGGCTTGACGTAGCCCATGCCGTTCAGTGATTCAAGGATAGCTTCATTCAGACCAAGGTCAGCAAAAGTGGTTTCAGTATTAGTCATGTAGTACACGTGCCTCTTAGATTGCGGCGGCCAGTCTACATAACTCGTCGTGAAAATATTCAGTCATTTTCATCAAAAAGTGTGAACCGGCTCAAATTAGTGGTTTCGACGAACAAAAAAGCCCTCATCCGCGAAGATGATGACATTTCGAAAATTCGGGCAATAAAAGTTCGTCAGCTATTGCTGGTCAGATTCTGATAAATCGTCTTGTGTCTGGCCGAGTAGCGCCAGCTCCAACAATGCATATCGGTGCTCAACAAAGTTGTGTACATTGTTGGCAACCGTCAGCTTGAACAACGCTTCTGCGTTGTCCTTCTCCCCCAGACTTAGGTAGTGCTTACCTAAATAGAAGTTGGTTTCACTGAGATGTTCAGCGAGCGAGGTGTTATCCGTTGCGTCCGCCTTGAGACGGTCCATCAGCTTGCTTTCGCTGATGTTGCCCAGGTAGAACTCGACAATATTCCATCCCCATTGGTCTCTGACCGCTTTATCATAACGCTGTTGAAGCGCTACTTTGGCCTTGTCGGCGTTCATCTCTCGTTCATCGAGATACAGCCACAAGCTACGGAAAGGATCGTTAGGATCGTCTTGATAAAACGCCAGCAGATCATCTTGCGCTAATTTAAACCTTCCGCCGTAGTACAGGGCGATACCGCGATTTAAATGCGCATAATTGTAAGTTGGATCAAGCTCAAGTACAGAATCGAACGCTTCATAGGCAGCATCAAAATTACCTGCCTGCGTCAGATATATGCCTAAGTAATTGAATACTTCAGGCATATCTGGTCTGACAGACAGCGCTTGTGAAAAATCATTTCGCGCCAGTGCTCTCAAACCTAAACTATCATACAACACTCCGCGCTCATATAACAGCTGTGCGCGTTCATCATCGGTCAGGGCCCGACTGGCAAGAATTTGTTCCATGCGCGCCAGGATGACTTCCTGTTGCAACGTCGGCTGCAGCGGAACAGCCAGAACCTCGTTCTTACGCCAATCCGAGTTGCTGCATCCTGCCAGCGTTATAGCTGTCGCAACGAAACACCAGCGCAAAAAAGGCTTCATTTCCCACTCCCGAATACAAACAATAGGATGAAATCCATTCATCCGCCTGCCGTGCACAAGGTGTCGTCCTGCCCTCGCGATGAAACAGCTCTCCATGACAGTGCATGGAGAGCTCAATGGTCTGACTTATTCTGCTTCTGGGTTCGGCGCAGCTGCCACTTCAGGCTCTGCAGCCTGCTCGGTCGCTTCTTTGATGCTCAGACGCACGCGCCCCTGGCGATCAACTTCCAGTACCTTCACAGGCACTTCCTGGCCCATCTGCAGATAGTCGGTCACTTTCTCTACGCGCTTGTCAGCGATTTGAGAAATGTGCACCAGACCTTCTTTACCGCCGCCGATTGCCACGAAGGCACCGAAGTCAACGATGCGGGTCACTTTACCGTTGTAGATACGGCCCACTTCGATTTCTGCAGTGATCTCTTCGATACGACGGATAGCGTATTTCGCTTTATCACCGTCGGTCGCAGCAATTTTCACCGTACCGTCATCTTCAATTTCGATGGTGGTGCCGGTTTCTTCGGTCAGCGCGCGAATAACAGAACCGCCTTTACCGATAACGTCTTTGATTTTGTCCGGGCTGATCTTGATAGTGTGAATGCGCGGAGCAAATTCAGAAATATCACCACGTGGGGTGCTGATAGCCTGTTCCATTACGCCCAGAATGTGCAGACGCGCACCCTTAGCCTGGTTCAGAGCCACCTGCATGATTTCGCGGGTGATACCTTCGATTTTAATGTCCATCTGCAGCGCGGTGATACCTTCACGGCTACCGGCTACTTTGAAGTCCATGTCGCCCAGGTGGTCTTCGTCGCCCAGGATGTCTGAGAGCACCACAAAGTTATCGCCTTCTTTTACCAGACCCATCGCGATACCGGCTACGGCCGCTTTGATCGGTACGCCTGCGTCCATCAGCGCCAGAGAAGCACCGCAGACGGAAGCCATAGAAGAGGAACCATTGGATTCGGTGATTTCAGACACCACACGCACGGTGTATGGGAACGCATCGCCTTTCGGCATGACGGCCAGCACGCCGCGTTTCGCCAGACGGCCGTGACCAATTTCACGACGCTTAGGCGAACCCACCATACCGGTCTCACCGACGGAGTATGGAGGGAAGTTGTAGTGGAACAGGAAGCTGTCGGTACGTTCGCCCATCAGCTCATCCAGATTCTGCGCATCACGGGCTGTACCCAGAGTCGCGGTTACCAGCGCCTGAGTTTCACCACGGGTAAACAGCGCGGAGCCGTGAGTACGTGGCAGAACGCCAGTGCGCACGTCCAGACCACGGATCATGTCTTTTTCGCGACCATCGATACGCGGCTCGCCACGCAGGATGCGGCTACGCACAACATCTTTTTCCAGCGCGTGCAGGATGTCGCTGATCTCGCCTTCGTCCAGGCTTTCATCTTCAGCCAGCAGGGCTGCTTTGGCTTCAGATTTGATCACGTCAACCTGAGCATAACGCTCTTGTTTATCGGTGATGCGGTAAGCGTCGCTCAGACGAGCTTCAGCCAGCGCAGCGATACGTGAATATAGCGCTTCGTTTACAGCTTCAGGCTGCCAGTCCCAACGCGGTTTACCCGCTTCGGCAACCAGAGCATTGATGTTATCGATTACGATCTGCTGCTGGTCGTGGCCAAAGACCACGGCACCCAGCATCTGGTCTTCGCTCAGCAGCTCAGCTTCTGATTCAACCATCAGTACCGCGCCCTGAGTACCGGCAACCACCAGATCCAGTTTGCTCTCTTTCAGCTCATCGGCAGTTGGGTTAAGAACGTACTGATCGTTGAGGTAGCCAACGCGCGCCGCACCTATAGGACCATTGAAAGGCAGACCGGACAGGCTCAGAGCCGCAGAGGCACCGATCATTGCGACGATGTCCGGGTTAACCTGTGGGTTAACGGAAACCACAGTCGCAATGACCTGGACTTCGTTAACAAACCCTTCAGGGAACAGTGGGCGGATTGGACGGTCAATCAGACGTGAGGTCAGGGTCTCGCCTTCACTCGGACGGCCTTCACGACGGAAAAAGCTGCCCGGGATACGACCAGCAGCGTAGGTACGCTCCTGATAGTTAACGGTCAGCGGGAAAAAGTCCTGACCTGGCTTGGATTTTTTCTGGCCTACAACGGTCACGAACACGGCTGTGTCGTCCATGCTAACCATTACGGCTGCCGTTGCCTGGCGAGCCATCATACCGGTCTCAAGGGTAACGGTATGCTGACCATATTGGAATTTGCGTACGATCGGGTTCAGCAAAATTTTGTCCTTAACGTCATGGCAAGGCACTGACCCTGCCGTGGATTTTTAAATCCTCATCTGCATCCTCGCGACTAATGACAACCCTTAATCCCCGTCCGGGACAAAGCCTCTCATTAGCCGCGCGAATCTCTGCAACTGAAGATCACACTCAGCAACAATACAATAGTTTGGCCTGAATTGCTGCCGCTTGCCTGAAAAAAGGGGGCCATAAAGGCCCCTTTTTAGCGAAACTCGCACGAATCTGCCTTTTTGCCGTTTTTAATCTCAGAATGCACTGAATGGCGGGCAGATTCTTAAGACTTAGCGACGCAGACCCAGACGCTCGATCAGGCTGGTGTAACGTGCAACATCTTTACGCTTCAGGTAATCCAGCAGCTTACGACGCTGGGAAACCATACGCAGCAGACCGCGACGGCTGTGGTGGTCTTTTTTGTGCTCAGAGAAGTGACCCTGCAGATGGTTAATCTGTGCGGTCAGCAGAGCAACCTGAACTTCGGTAGAACCACTGTCGTTAGCGTCACGGCCGTATTCAGAAACGATCTGCGCTTTAGTTTCAACACTTAGAGACATGATACAACTCCAAATTAAATGATAAATGTACAGGTGCCGATCTCTAATTCAGCAACCCAATGGTAAAGCCGCACTATTCTACTCTTAGCCACTCGCTTACGCAAATGACTAGTCGGAATATTCTACAACCAGACGACGCGGTGCGACCCGGCCATCTTCGGCAATCTCTGCCATCCCGATAAACTTCCGCTCAGCCCCTTCGGTGACGCGCACCAGGCCTTCAGCCGGGACATTCGCAGCCTGCACCGGCTGGCCCTGCCTGAAGTAAGCAGCTACCACGCTCAGCAGATTCACTTCCGGGTAAGCGGCTGCCGGGCTGTCCATCGGCATCAACAATGGGTCGAGTAAATCTGCTGGCGAGCGCTCCGTTCTTAACGCTTCTTCGTTCAACGCGGCAAGCTGCTCAAGAGTCACCATGCTGGCAATGGGATAAGTGGCTACCTGCAGACGGCGCAGATAAATCACATGCGCACCGCAACCCAGCATTTCGCCCAGATCGTCCGTAATGGTACGGATATAGGTGCCTTTAGAGCAATGGATTTCCAGCTCCAGTTCATTCTCTTCCCAGCGGATAAACTTCAGCTCGTAAACCACGATGCTGCGCGCTTCGCGCGGGACTTCGATCCCTTCACGGGCGTATTCATACAGCTTGCGCCCCTGATACTTGAGCGCCGAATACATCGACGGCACCTGCCGGGTTTCCCCACGGAAGCTGTCGAGTGCATCTTCAAGCTGTTCCTGCGTGAAACTGACTGGTCGCTCGCTGATAATCTGGCCATCGGCATCAGAAGTATCGGTGCGCTGCCCCAGACGGGCAATCACACGGTAGCGCTTGTCGGAGTCCAGCAGGTACTGTGAGAACTTGGTGGCTTCACCCAAGCAAATCGGCAGCATGCCGGTCGCCAGAGGATCGAGCGCCCCCGTATGTCCCGCACGATTCGCCATGAACAGCCGTTTGACCTTCTGCAGCGCATCGTTGGAAGAGAGTCCCTGAGGTTTATCCAGCAGCAGCACACCGTGGACGTCGCGTCCGCGACGACGAGGACGGCTCATCAGTCCTCCTTGTCTTCTTCCGTGGGACCACGACGCTCAGCATCGTTTCTGACCACGTTAGTGACAAGGTTAGACATACGCATCCCTTCAACCAGCGAGTTATCGTAAAAGAAGGTCAGCTCTGGCACGATACGCAGACGCATCGCTTTGCCCAGCAGCGTACGGATGTAGCCAGAGGCATCACCCAGCGCGCGCAAGCCAGCTTTGATAGCGTCTTCGTCTTTATCATTGAGAAAGGTAACAAACACTTTGGCATAGGCCAGGTCACGTGAGACATCAACGCCGGAGACGGTAACCATCATACCCAGACGGGGGTCTTTGATCTCACGCTGTAAAATAATCGCGATCTCTTTCTGCAGTTCCTGGGAGACACGCTGTGGGCGACCAAATTCTTTCGCCATAATAATTCTCTCCAAATAATTCGGGAGGCGCAGTGGCCTCCCAAATAAGTCACTTTTTCAGGCGACCGTTAAGCGATGGTACGCTGGATCTCGATAATCTCGAACACTTCGATCATGTCGCCAACACGCACATCGTTGTAGTTCTTCACGCCAATACCACATTCCATACCGTTACGGACTTCGTTAACGTCATCCTTGAAGCGGCGCAGGGATTCCAGCTCTCCTTCATAGATAACCACGTTGTCGCGCAGTACGCGGATTGGGTTGTGACGTTTGATGTTGCCTTCCGTCACCATACAGCCTGCGATAGCGCCAAATTTCGGTGATTTGAACACGTCACGCACTTCAGCCAGACCGGTGATCTGATGCTTGTACTCAGGCGCCAGCATACCGCTCATCGCCTGCTTAACTTCGTCAATCAGATTATAGATGACGGAGTAGTAACGCAGATCCAGGCTTTCTGAATCAATCACGCGGCGGGCAGAAGCATCAGCACGCACGTTGAAGCCAACCAGAATCGCGTTGGAAGCTGCAGCCAGCGTAGCGTCGGTTTCGGTGATACCACCTACACCAGAGCCCACGATTTTGACTTTTACTTCGTCGGTAGACAGCTTCATCAGAGAGTCGGAAATCGCTTCGACAGAACCCTGTACGTCGGCTTTCAGCACGATGTTCAGTTCGGAAACTTCGCCTTCGGTCATGTTGGCAAACATGTTTTCCAGCTTAGATTTCTGCTGACGAGCCAGCTTAACTTCACGGAATTTACCCTGACGATACAGTGCAACTTCACGGGCTTTCTTCTCGTCACGAACCACGGTCGCTTCATCACCGGCAGCAGGCACACCTGACAGGCCGAGGATTTCCACTGGAATGGAAGGACCCGCTTCCAGCACTTCACGACCCAGCTCATCACGCATCGCACGCACACGGCCGTATTCAAAGCCGCAAAGTACGATATCACCTTTGTTCAGCGTACCTTCACGTACCAGTACGGTAGCAACCGGACCACGACCTTTATCCAGGAAGGATTCGATTACCACGCCGCTTGCCATACCCTGACGCACTGCAGTCAGTTCCAGAACTTCAGCCTGCAGCAGGATGGCGTTCAGCAGGTCATCAATACCGGTACCAGCTTTGGCAGACACGTTAACAAACATGTTCTCGCCGCCCCACTCTTCCGGGATGATCCCGTACTGGGTGAGTTCGTTCTTAACACGGTCCGGATCGGCTTCTGGCTTATCAACCTTGTTCACAGCAACCACAACCGGCACTTTCGCCGCTTTAGCATGCTGGATAGCTTCGATAGTCTGTGGCATCACGCCGTCATCGGCAGCCACAACCAGGATAACGATATCCGTTGCCTGAGCACCACGAGCACGCATTGCGGTAAACGCGGCGTGGCCCGGGGTATCCAGGAAGGTGACCATACCGTTGTCAGTTTCAACGTGGTAAGCACCGATGTGCTGAGTAATACCGCCCGCTTCGCCAGAGGCGACTTTGGTGGAGCGAATGTAATCCAGCAGAGAGGTTTTACCGTGGTCAACGTGGCCCATGATGGTCACGACCGGCGCACGGGATTCCATTGCTGCATCGGTATCACGATCGCTCATTACCGCTTCTTCCAGCTCGTTCTCACGGCGCAGAGTCACTTTGTGACCCATCTCTTCCGCGACCAACTGGGCAGTTTCCTGATCGATAACCTGGTTGATGGTGGCCATGGCGCCCATTTTCATCATCACTTTGATGACCTGGGAACCTTTCACTGCCATTTTGTTAGCGAGTTCAGCAACGGTGATGGTCTCACCGATGATCACGTCACGGTTAACAGCCTGCGCTGGCTTGTTAAAGCCCTGCTGCAGTGTGCTTGGCTTACGCTTGCCGCCTTTACCGCCCCGGAATTGCGCACGCGCTTCTTCACGGTCGGTTTTTGCTTCAGAATGCTTGTTACCTTTCTTACGCTGTGGGGCTTTAGCCGGGCGAGCTGCACGGGAACGACGATCGCCTTCGACCTGCGCATCGTTTTCGTCTTCAGCAGCACGAGCATGCGTGGAGGTGGTCACGTGGTAGTCAGAAGTATCTTCCACTTCTTTCTCCGCTTCCGCCCACTCAGAGCCTTTCTCTTCCGCCATTTTACGAGCTTCTTCCGCTACGCGCTTCGCTTCTTCTTCGATCTTACGACGCGCTTCTTCTTCGGCTTTACGCTTCAGCTCTGCAGCTTCAGCTTCCCGGCGGGCTTTATCGGATTGAGTTGCCCGGGTCATTTCGTCGGTATGTTGATTGCTCACTTTATCTTTTTCCGCTGCTTCACGTTTGGCTTTATCAGCTGCCTCACGTTTAGCCTGCTCCTCGGCTTCACGCTTCGCTTTCTCTTGAGCTTCGCGCTGGGCTTTTTCTTCAGCCTCGCGACGAGCCAGTTCTTCCGCTTCACGCTGTGCCTGCGCTTCTGCTTCAGCCTGTTCAGCTTCTGCAGGATCGCCTTTTACATAGGTGCGTTTTTTGCGGACTTCAATTTGCACCGATTTACTTTTACCCCCGGTGCCAGGAATATTCAAGGTGCTGCGCGTTTTGCGCTGCAGAGTCAGTTTACCAGAACCGCCGTTTTGATCGCGATTCAAATGGGTAAGGAGCGTCTCTTTTTCCTGCTGCGTCACAGAGTCAGTTTCAGACTTGCGGATCCCTGCATCAGCAAATTGCTGTACCAGGCGTTCTACCGGGGTCTGAATCTCTGCGGCCAGCGATTTTACGGTTACATCTGTCATGCTGTTCCTTCCTGCTACAGTTTATTACGCGTCGTCGCCGAACCAGCAGATATTTCGGGCAGCCATAATCAGCTCACCGGCCTGTTCGTCGTTAAGGCCTTCAATATCTGTCAGGTCGTCAACACCCTGCTCGGCAAGATCTTCCAGCGTGCAAACGCCAATCGCAGCCAGCTTAAACGCCAGGTCACGATCCAGACCTTCCAGATTCAGCAAATCTTCTGCTGGCGGGTTTACGCCCTGACTCTCTGCTTTTTCCAGAGCAAGGGTGGTTAACGCATTTTTCGCACGATCGCGCAGCGCTTCTACTGTTTCTTCATCCAGACCGTCGATTTCCAGCAGCTCGTTGATCGGAACGTAAGCCAGCTCTTCCAGCGAAGAGAAGCCCTCTTCAACCAGTACGGTGGCAAAGTCTTCGTCAATGTCGAGATGTTTGGTAAAGACGCCGATGGCAGCATGGGCTTCAGCCTGGTGTTTAGCCTGCAGATCGTCGACTGTCATGACGTTCAGCTCCCAGCCGCTCAGCTGTGAAGCCAGACGCACGTTTTGGCCATTACGGCCGATCGCCTGAGCCAGATTTCCGGCTTCAACAGCGATATCCATGGTGTGATTATCTTCATCAACCACGATAGAGGCGACATCCGCCGGGGCCATGGCATTGATCACGAACTGCGCTGGATTATCATCCCACAGCACGATGTCAATACGCTCGCCACCCAGCTCGCTGGATACCGCCTGAACACGCGCACCACGCATACCCACGCAAGCACCGACCGGGTCGATACGCTTGTCGTTGGTTTTCACTGCAATCTTGGCACGGGAGCCAGGATCGCGCGCAGCGGCTTTAATTTCAATTACTTCTTCGCCGATTTCCGGCACTTCAATGCGGAACAGTTCGATCAGCATTTCCGGCCGGGAACGGCTGACAAACAGTTGAGCACCGCGTGCTTCAGGGCGAACGGCGTACAGAACGCCGCGAATACGGTCACCCGGACGGAAGTTTTCACGCGGCAGCATATCTTCACGAATGATGACAGCCTCGGCGTTGTTGCCCAGATCCAGAGAGATATTGTCGCGGTTCACTTTCTTCACGACACCGGTGATGATCTCACCTTCCTGCTCACGGAACTGGTCAACGACCATCGCACGTTCAGCTTCACGCACTTTTTGAACGATAACCTGTTTTGCCGTCTGAGTAGTGATACGGTCAAAGGTCACGGATTCGATTTGATCTTCAACGAATTCACCCAGATTCAGCGATGCGTCTTCGAACTGCGCAGCATCCAGAGTGATCTCGCGAGTTGGCATTGTGACTTCATCCACAATGACCCAACGGCGGAACGTATCAAAGTCACCGCTTTTACGGTCGATGCTGACACGGACGTCGATTTCCTGCTCGTACTTTTTCTTGGTAGCCGTTGCCAGTGCGCTCTCCAGCGCCTCGAAAATCTTCTCGCGTGGGAGGGATTTCTCGTTAGATACGGCCTCGACTACAGCTAAGATTTCTTTGTTCATCCTGGTATGCCTCAATCCGGACTTTTAAAAGTGGGGAACCAGGTTCGCCTTCTGGATGTTGCTCAGCGCGAACACTTCGTTGTTACCCTCAACGGCAACAGTGATCATCTCACCTTCTACAGATTTAATGATTCCCTGCCATTTGCGGCGGTTCTGTACGGCCATACGCAGCACCAGACTCACTTCTTCGCCGGTAAATCGTGCGTAATGCTCTGCGGTGAAGAGTGGGCGCTCAAGGCCTGGTGAGGAGACTTCAAGGTTATAAGCCACAGTGATTGGATCTTCAACGTCAAACACTGCGCTTACCTGGTGGCTGACATCAGCACAATCGTCAACAGTGATGCCATCTTCACTATCAATATAGATGCGCAACGTGGATGTGCGACCGCGTACAAACTCAATACCAACCAGTTCGTAGCCTAGCGCTTCTACCGGTGCTGAAATCAGCTCTGTTAATTTTTGCTCTAATGTGGACAAGCCCACCCCCAAGACATAAAAAAAGGGCTTAATAGCCCAGCATGCTGTTTCCTGATAACAAAAAACCCCGAAAAATCGGGGCTTTATGCGACTGGACCCTGTACGCCATAAATGGCGGTTCGGCACAATCCATAAGAATTTTTTTCAAAATCTGCTGATAATGCGCCGTCGATGCATACAGTATATTTGAAAAAGAACTCTAAGGGAAAGTGGTTGCGGGGGCCGGATTTGAACCGACGACCTTCGGGTTATGAGCCCGACGAGCTACCAGGCTGCTCCACCCCGCGTCCGAAAACGTGGCAAATACTACGCCGATCTTGCATAAAATGCAAGCAAAACTGAGATTTGGTACCGAGGACGGGACTTGAACCCGTAAGCCCATGCGGGCACTACCACCTCAAGGTAGCGTGTCTACCAATTCCACCACCACGGCACTAAAGATGCGACTTTTTTATTTCTGAAACAATGAAACACTACGACTTTTTACTGCTTACTGCGGGATATCGCTGCCCGGCGTAGCCGGTTTAGCTGGCTGGCTCTGCTGCTGAGACTGCGCAGGCTGAGTCAGGTTTTCCCACTCACTTCCTTTCTGGGTCTTGTTGCTGTTCAGGTTGCCCAGGATCAAGCTGATGATGAAGAACAACGTCGCCAGCACTGCAGTCATACGGGTCATGAAATTACCTGAACCGTTAGAACCAAACAGCGTTGCCGAGGAGCCAGCACCAAATGACGCGCCCATATCAGCGCCTTTACCTTGCTGCAGCATGATCAGACCCACAAGGCCGATTGCCACAATAAGGAAAACTACCAAAAGAGCTTCGTACATAATTCAACCTGTTCCTTGCGCGGTAACCGCACATCAAAAGCTTCAAGCCAGTTACAGAGATAGCGTCGTCACTACCCATCAGAAGCGGGTGTGAATACTAACCAAAGCAGCCTGTCCACGCAAGGGCAATTTACCGCCCCGTTACTGATTGCGGAAAAAAACGGCAAAAGCCACTGCGAAGCCCCAAAAAACGTCGTTAAATCAGACAATCAGAACGATCAGTTAAGTGCATCCCTGCACACACGGTGTGATGATCGTCCATCCGCTTAACTCACCAGAGCCGCACATCACCCATTATTGTTCTGTTCTGGGATCGCTTAAACCGCCTTCACCGCATCGGCAATGCGGTGCGCCAGCGAAGTGACCTGTTCTTCGTCTTCGCCTTCCACCATCACGCGGATCAGCGGTTCAGTACCGGATTTGCGTAACAATACCCGGCCACGGCCATGCAGCTCTTTTTCCACTTCTGCCGTGACCGTTTTCACCTGATCGTCTTTCAACGGATCGGTTTCACCGCTGTAACGAACGTTAACCAGGATCTGCGGCAGCAGTTTCATACCGCTACAAAGATCGTGCAGACTCATGTGATTGCGCACCATAGCAGTGAGTACCTGCAAACCGGCAACAATGCCGTCACCAGTGGTGGTTTTATCGAGCAGGATCACATGGCCGGAGTTTTCCGCCCCCAGACGCCAGCCCTTTTCCTGCAGCTTCTCCAGTACGTAGCGGTCACCAACTTTGGCACGGGCGAAAGGAATGCCCAACTGTTTCAGAGCCAGTTCAAGACCCATATTGCTCATCAGCGTTCCGACCACGCCACCGCGCAGCTGGCCCTGACGCAGACCTTCGCGAGCAATGATGTAGAGGATCTGATCGCCATCCACCTTGTAGCCGAGGTGGTCCACCATCATGATACGATCGCCGTCACCGTCGTAGGCCAGACCAATATCAGCTTTCTCCGCCAGAACACGTTCCTGAAGCTGACGAACGTCCGTGGCACCACACTCTTTGTTGATGTTCATACCATCTGGCTGCACGCCGAGAGTGATGACAGTTGCGCCTAACTCGCGCAGAACATTTGGCGCGATGTGGTAGGTTGCGCCGTTGGCACAGTCGACCACAATTTTCAGGCCGTTCAGGCTCAGCTCACTGGGGAACGTCCCTTTACAAAATTCAATGTAGCGGCCAGCAGCATCAACAATACGGCTGGCGCGGCCCAGTTCAGCAGATTCCACGCAGGTAATCGGCTTTTCCATCTCCGCTTCAATGGCTTCTTCCACATCGTCAGGCAACTTGGTGCCTTCTACAGAGAAGAATTTGATGCCGTTGTCGTCAAACGGGTTATGCGAGGCAGAGATAACTATCCCCGCTTCAGCACGGAAGGTACGGGTCAGATAGGCAATGGCCGGAGTCGGCATCGGACCGGTAAAAGCGGCTGATAATCCGGCAGCGGCCAGACCAGCTTCCAGCGCCGATTCCAGCATGTATCCTGAAATGCGCGTGTCCTTACCAATGATAATTTTCTTTGAGCCGTTTCTTGCCAGTACCTTACCCGCCGCCCAGCCCAGCTTCAGCACGAAGTCAGGGGTAATTGGCGATTCGCCTACTTTGCCGCGGATGCCATCGGTACCAAAATATTTACGGTTGCTCATAGCGTTACTCTTCCTTCGCTGACAGTGTTGCTTCGACGACGCGCATCGCCTCGACGGTTTCTTTAACATCATGAACGCGCAGGATATGCGCGCCCTGCATGGCGGCGATCACCGCACAAGCGAGACTGCCGGTCAGGCGCTGCGACGGCCCGACGTTCAGCAGCTGGCCAATCATACTTTTGCGTGACATCCCCACCAGCAGCGGCAGACCAAAGTGGTGGAAATCGGCCAGATGGGCCAGCAGCTGGTAATTATGAGCGAGATTCTTACCGAAACCGAATCCCGGGTCGAGCAGCAACTGCTCTTTTTTAATCCCGGCAGCTTCGCAGCGGGCAATCTGCTCAACAAAAAAGGCGTCCACGTCCTGCAGGAAGTGCTTATATTTTGGCGACTGCTGCATGGTACGCGGCTCTCCTTGCATGTGCATAAGGCAGACTGGCAGGCCGGTGCCCGCAGCGGCTTCCAGAGCACCAGGCACCTGCAGAGAGCGAATATCATTGATCAGATGCGCACCGGCATTCGCCGATTCATGGATCACCTCAGGTTTTGAGGTGTCGACCGAAATCCACACTTCAAAACGCTGAGAAATCGCCTCCACCACAGGGATCACCCGCTCGAGCTCCTGCTCCACGCTGACCTCATCAGCACCCGGACGGGTTGATTCTCCGCCGATATCAATGATGGTAGCACCGGCATTGATCATCTCATTAGCGTGAGTGAGAGCCTGAATCAGATCGTTATGCTTACCGCCATCTGAAAAGGAATCCGGCGTCACATTCAGAATCCCCATTACGTGGGGATGTGATAAATCAAGCACGGAATCTCTGGCGTAAAGCTTCATCTCTGCGGTTCTCCTGACGGGTTTTGCATTGTGGGGATATAAAAAACCCCGGTCAGCGCCGGGGTTCAGGGGAGCGATAGCAGGACGGCTTATTTGTCGCCCAGTTGCTCAGACATGGTATTACCAGGGTTTGGCGTGCGCGGTTCATCAACCGGACGCGGTGCCTTTGGCGTACCGTTGCTGTCAGAATTGTTGGTGCCCGGATCTTCCCAACCTGCTGGCGGACGCACTTCACGGCGTGCCATCAGGTCATCGATCTGCGGCGCATCAATGGTTTCATACTTCATCAGCGCGTCTTTCATTGCGTGAAGGATGTCCATATTTTCGTTCAGGATGCGACGTGCACGCTGGTAGTTACCTTCCACTAATGACTTCACTTCCTGATCGATGATGCGGGCAGTTTCATCAGACATGTGCTTCGCTTTTGCTACGGAGCGGCCGAGGAATACCTCGCCCTCTTCTTCCGCATACAGCAGCGGGCCAAGTTTCTCTGAGAAGCCCCATTGCGTCACCATGTTACGTGCTATTGAGGTCGCTACTTTGATGTCATTTGAGGCACCAGTAGAAACATGCTCAACGCCGTAAATGATCTCTTCAGCCAGACGACCGCCGTAAAGGGTGGAGATCTGACTTTCCAGTTTCTGACGGCTGGCGCTGATTGCATCACCTTCCGGCAGGAAGAACGTCACGCCCAGGGCACGGCCGCGAGGAATAATCGTTACTTTGTGCACCGGATCGTGTTCCGGAACCAGACGACCAATAATGGCGTGGCCTGCTTCATGGTACGCGGTGGACTCTTTCTGCGATTCGGTCATCACCATGGAGCGACGTTCTGCACCCATCATGATTTTGTCTTTCGCTTTCTCGAACTCAACCATCGACACGACACGTTTGTTGCCACGAGCAGCAAACAGTGCCGCTTCGTTCACCAGGTTCGCCAGGTCAGCACCGGAGAAGCCCGGAGTACCACGTGCAATGATTGCTGCATCAATATCGGTTGCCAGCGGCACACGACGCATATGCACTTTCAGAATTTGCTCACGACCACGGACATCTGGCAGACCGACCACAACCTGACGGTCGAAACGGCCCGGACGCAGCAGCGCAGGGTCAAGAACGTCCGGACGGTTAGTTGCGGCAATCACGATGATACCTTCATTGCCTTCAAAGCCGTCCATCTCAACCAGCATCTGGTTAAGGGTCTGCTCACGCTCATCGTGACCACCGCCTAAGCCAGCGCCACGCTGACGGCCTACCGCATCGATCTCATCGATAAAGATGATGCAGGGAGCCGCTTTTTTAGCCTGCTCGAACATGTCACGGACGCGGGATGCACCCACACCAACGAACATTTCCACGAAGTCGGAACCGGAGATGGTGAAGAAAGGCACTTTTGCTTCGCCTGCGATGGCTTTCGCCAGCAGCGTTTTACCGGTACCCGGAGGACCGACCATCAGTACGCCTTTCGGAATTTTACCACCCAGTTTCTGGAAGCGGCTTGGCTCGCGCAGGTATTCAACCAGCTCACCCACTTCCTCTTTCGCTTCGTCGCAACCGGCCACGTCAGCAAAGGTGGTTTTGATCTGATCTTCTGTCAGCATGCGAGCTTTGCTTTTACCAAAGGACATCGCGCCTTTGCCGCCCCCGCCCTGCATCTGGCGCATGAAGAAAATCCAGACACCAATAAGTAACAGCATAGGAAACCAGGAGATGAAGATCGACGCCAGCAGGCTCGGTTCTTCAGGCGGTTCGCCAACTACTTTCACGTTTTTAGTCAACAGGTTATCGAGCAACTTAGGATCGTTGACGGGGATGTAGGTTGTGTATTTGTTGCTGTCTTTTCTGACAACGTTGATCTCACGCCCGTTAATACGTGCCTCGCGGACCTGATCCTGGTTCACTTCCGACAGGAAGGTTGAGTAGTCAACCCTACGGCCATTCGACTCGCTGGGCCCAAAGCTCTGGAAGACAGACATCAGCACGACTGCGATGACTAACCAGAGAATCAGGTTTTTCGCCATGTCACTCAAGGGATTAACCTCTTATTACAACTGTGTTAACAGACAGCGTAGGGTACTATAGTTTGCGCCCTGTCGCTACAATGTACACTTCACGCGAACGAGAACGTGAAGCGTCCGGCTTACGAATTTTCACTTTCGTAAACAGGGAGCGAATTTCCCGGAGGTAATCTTCAAAGCCATCTCCCTGAAACACTTTCACTAAAAAACTACCGCCAGGTGCCAGAACATCCCGACACATTTCTAGCGCAAGCTCAACCAGATACATTGATCTTGGAATGTCTACCGCAGGCGTGCCGGTCATGTTGGGCGCCATATCGGACATGACAACCTGTACTTTTGCATCACCAACGCGGTCCATCAAGGCTTTCAGCACCAGTTCATCACGAAAATCTCCCTGAAGGAAATCGACACCAACGATAGGATCCATCGGCAGGATATCACAGGCGATCACGCGACCTTTATTGCCAATCTGAGTAACAACATACTGAGACCAGCCACCCGGTGCTGCGCCAAGGTCGACTACCGTCATCCCCGGCTTAAACAGCTTGTCACCTTGCTGTATTTCATCAAGTTTAAACCAGGCGCGCGAGCGCAGCCCTTTTTTCTGTGCCTGTAGCACATATTTATCGCTAAAGTGTTCCTGCAGCCAGCGGCTGGAACTGGCCGAACGCTTTTTACCAGTCATACAATTTCCAACTATGATTCAAAGTATGCGATAAATAAACCGCGCAAATCAGCATGCCGATTTGGTGATACACCAGAGATGGCGGTAGAATGACCCGTTTTCAATCCCAATGTAAGTAAAAAATACGATGAATCTGAGTACCAAACAAAAACAGCACCTGAAAGGGCTGGCCCATCCGCTGAAGCCAGTGGTTATGCTGGGCAACAACGGCCTGACCGAAGGGGTGCTGGCCGAAATTGAACAGGCACTGGAGCACCACGAGCTCATCAAGGTGAAAATCGCCACGGAAGACCGTGAGACGAAAACCCTGGTTGTCGAAGCTATCGTGCGTGAAACCAAGGCTGCAAATGTGCAGGTCATCGGCAAGACGCTGGTGCTGTACCGTCCAACGAAGGAACGTAAGATCGCTCTTCCACGTTGAAGATCTGGCACATACCGGCAACTTAGCCAGAGAAGGTGCCACGCTCCTGATGTTGATAAAAGGCCGCTATGCGGCCTTTTTCCTTTCTTTACACTCTGTAAGGTTGAAGCAACACCCGTCAGAGGTATTCAATTTTCAGAATTTCATATTCCACATCGCCGCCCGGCGTTTTAATCACGGTAACATCATCCACTTCTTTACCGATCAGGCCACGGGCCATTGGCGAGTTCACTGAGATCAGATTCTGCTTAAAGTCGGCTTCGTCATCACCCACGATGCGATAGGTCGACTCTTCGTCCGTATCCAGATTCAGCACGGTGACGGTAGAACCGAAAATGATACGACCGTTAGCGTTCATTTTAGTCACGTCGATCACCTGAGCATTTGACAGCTTGGCTTCGATTTCCTGGATTCGTCCTTCACAGAAGCCCTGCTCTTCGCGCGCAGCGTGATACTCTGCGTTTTCTTTTAAGTCGCCGTGCTCACGCGCTTCAGCAATTGAGGCAATAATTCTGGGGCGTTTAATGGTTTTCAGCTCTTCGAGCTCTTCGCGCAGTCTTTCTGCGCCCCTTAACGTCATCGGAATCTGATTCATCTCAATACCTCGTAAAATCTGTCCTGTACAAAATTTCGTCATCCTGACAGGTTGATGCAGAAAAAGCGTTCTGCGGCGCTTGCCACTGAATTACAAACGAAAGAAACCAGCCCCGGAGGTATGCCCCAGGGGCTGGAGGTTTGCATTTTGATACGTATTTTACCGCAGAGTTCCTTATGGGTCATCGTTTACTTTCCACCTTGATGCACCGTAGTATGACAACATCACCTGTCAGTAAACGCGAGATTATGCGATTTTCACGAATTGTTACCGGCTTAACCTGCGCATTTATGCTGAATGCCCACGCTACCCCGGTTGAAGACTACACCCAGTATTTACCTGATGGCGCGAATCTGGCGCTGATTGTACAGAAAACAGGCGCAAGCGCGCCTTCTATTGACTACCACAGTAAACAGATGGCGCTTCCTGCCAGTACCATGAAACTGCTTACCGCACTGGCCGCTCTTTTGCAGCTGGGGCCGGACTTCCGTTTTCATACCCAGTTGGAAAGTAAAGGAACCCTCAGCGGCGGTACGCTGAAGGGTGATCTTGTGGCGCGGTTTGGCGGCGATCCCACGTTGACCCGACAGGATCTGCGCAACATGGTGGCGACGCTGAAAAAACAGGGCGTGCAGCATATTCAGGGCAACCTGGTTATCGATACTTCCGTGTTTGCCAGTCACGATAAGGCCCCGGGCTGGCCGTGGAACGATCTGACACAGTGCTTCAGTGCACCTCCGGGCGCGGCAATCGTTGATCGTAATTGCTTCTCGGTCTCGCTCTATAGCGCGCCGAATCCAGGCGATAAAGCCTTTATCCGCGTGGCATCTTACTATCCGGTCAATATGTTCAGCGAAGTGCGTACGCTGGCTCGTGGCTCGTCTGATGCTCAATACTGTGAACTGGACGTGGTGCCGGGCGAGTTGAACCGCTTTACGCTGACAGGTTGCATGACCCAGCGCGCTGAACCGCTGCCGCTGGCCTTTGCCATTCAGGATGGTGCCAGTTATGCCGGTGCGCTGCTGAAAGCTGAACTGCAGGAGGCGGGGATCGATTATTCAGGTCACCTGCTTCGCCAGACACAACCTACGCAACCAGCCACCGCGCTGGCAGAAACTCAGTCTGCTCCATTGCATGACCTGCTGAAAATTATGCTGAAAAAGTCGGACAACATGATCGCCGATACCGTTTTCCGTACCATTGGCCATGAACGCTTCGGCGTGCCGGGTACATGGCGTGCCGGTTCCGATGCCGTGCGTCAAATCCTGCGGCAGAAAGCCAATATCGATCTCGGCAACAGCATTCAGATGGATGGATCCGGGCTGTCGCGCCACGATCTGATTTCCCCTGCTACTATGATGCAGGTGTTGCAATATATTGCACAAAATGATCAACAGCTGAACTTTATTTCCATGTTGCCACTAGCTGGCTATGACGGAACGCTACGCTATCGCGGTGGTCTTCATGAAGCAGGCGTTGACGGCAAGGTTTCGGCCAAAACCGGATCGCTGCAGGGCGTGTATAACCTCGCCGGTTTTATGACTACTGCCAGCGGTCAGCGCGTGGCCTTCGTCCAGTTTCTTTCTGGCTATGCCGTACCGCCGCAGGATCAGAAACAGCGCAGAATTCCTCTGGTGCGCTTTGAAAGCCGACTCTATAAGGATGTTTACCAAAACAACTAAAGATAATGAAACTACTGATTGTTGAAGATGATGCCCTTCTGCTGGGCGGACTGGTTCAGGCGCTGACCAGTGAGGGTTACGCCGTGGACTCGGCCACAAAAGGGTCAGAAGCCTGTGCCCTGCTGCAGAGCGGGCAATACAGTCTGATCGTGCTGGATCTGGGCTTGCCCGATCGTGACGGCGGGGATCTGCTGCGTCAGTGGCGTAAAGAGCATATCGATTTGCCCGTGCTAATCCTCACGGCCCGTGACGCACTGGAGGATCGGGTGGAAGGACTGGATGCCGGGGCCGATGATTATCTTGTGAAGCCTTTTGCTCTGGTTGAGCTGAAGGCTCGCGTACGGGCTTTGATCAGGCGTTATCAGGGACGTAGCGATAATCTGCTGCAGCATGACGACATCTCCCTGAATCTCTCCTCGCAGCAGGTCTCCCTTGACGATCAGCCGGTAGAAATCACACCGAAAGAGTTTGCTCTGCTTACGCGCCTGTTGATGCGTATTGGCCAGACGGTGCACCGGGAAACACTGCAACAGGATCTTTACAGCTGGCAGGACGATACCGGCTCCAACACGCTGGAAGTCCATATTCATAATCTGCGCCGTAAGCTGGGCAAAGATCGGATCAAAACCGTGCGTGGCGTGGGCTACCGTCTGGAAGAACGATCTTGAACAGTATGCGTCGGCGTTTGCTGATTATGCTGGCGCTTATTCTTCTGACCTGTCAGCTGATGAGCGCCGCCTGGCTGTGGCATGAAAGTCGCGAGCAGATTGGTTTTCTGGTCAACGAAACACTGTCCGCTCATGCCCGTAATGAACGTGTTGAAGGCGAAATTCGCGAAGCGATTGCCTCACTGCTGCTGCCATCCATCGTGATGGTCTGCTTTACCCTGCTGCTGTCGTTCTGGGCAATCAGCTGGATTATTCGTCCTCTGCGCTCGTTACAGAAAAGCCTTTCAGAACGTTCAGCGGATAACCTCTCTCCCCTGCCGCATTTCTCCGATATGGACGAGATCGCTGCCGTCACCGGCGCAATGAATCAGCTGTTAAGCAGGCTGGATCACACGCTACAGCAGGAAAGACTGTTCACTGCAGATGCCGCGCACGAATTGCGAACGCCACTCGCCGGGTTGCGTCTGCACCTCGAACTGCTTGAGCAACAGGGAGTCTCTCAGGGGCCGATGCTGGTTCAGCGCATTGACCAGTTGATGCACGTCATCGAGCAGTTGCTGATGCTGTCGCGTGCCGGTCAGGCGCTGGCAAGCGGACACTATCAGGTGGTGAACTGGAATCAGGTGTTCGAACCGCTGCAGCTGGAGATGGTCGAAATGCTGACGCTACGTAATCAGACCCTTGAGCTGGCGGGTGACGATACGCTGGAGGTTCAGGGTGATGCAGTTCTGCTGCGTCTTATGCTGCGCAATCTGCTGGAGAACGCCTCCAGATACAGCCCCGAAGGCAGCCATATCACCCTGATCGTGCAGAAAGAAGAGAACGGCAGCAGCTTTACCGTCCGGGATGAAGGCCCCGGTATCGATCCTTCTGCATCGCAGGATCTGACCAAAGCTTTCCGCCGCATGGATCAACGTTATGGCGGCAGCGGTTTGGGCCTGAATATCGTTCAGCGAATTACTCAAATCCACCATGGCGAACTGCGCTTAACCAACCGACAGGACCGAAGTGGGCTGAATGCCATCTGCTGGCTGCCAGCCAAACTGAACTGACCGGGCGAGTCCATTCGCCCGCCGCTGTTGCCATCAGAAATGTGTATTCACACTCACATACCAGGTGCGTCCGGCTTCGTTGTAAGTGTTCGCACCAGCCCCGTACATGTAAGCATTGGTCGTGGCATTGCCGGTCGTCTGCGCATTACCCTCACGGAAGTGACGCTTATCAAACAGATTATCCACCCCCAGCGTGACGCTGGCATATTTATTGACATCATAGGTACCACTCAGGCCCAGAATGGAATAAGGGCTGACCGTTGATTTCTCCGTACCGGTCACCGCCTCTCCCTTGTAGTTATACTTCTTCGGCGTCTGACAGCCGTACCAGGTGAAGGTGGTTTGCAACGATAAATCCTCTGTTGCCTGCCATGCCAGCGTGGAGTTCAGTGTGTATTGCGGGATCACTGACAAACGGTCGCCGGTGGTTTTATTCTTACTCTGCAGCATATAAGTCAGGTTGTTATTCCAGGTTACGGCCTTCGTCACCGGGAAATTCACCGTCCCTTCCAGTCCTTCAACCACGGCTTTCGGCACGTTTTCCCATTTATAGATATCCGTGGTGCCGGTGGTTGAAACGCCGGTCGGCAGATAGCCAGACTCAATTTTGTTACGGTAATCATTGCGGAACCAGGTCAGGCCAGCCTGATAGTCATCATGTTTATATTCAATGCCCACCTCCTTGTTAATGGAGGTCTCAGGTTTAAGATCTTCATTGCCAATCAGATAGCATCCTGCGGCACTGGCCGCGCATCCCTGGCCCTTGCTGTACAGCACGTAGTTCGGGTTGGTCTGGTACAGGCTTGGCGCTTTATAGGCTCTGGCAATCCCCAGCTTGAGAGTGAAATCATCGGCCAGCACCTGCGACAGGTTCAGAGAGGGGCTCCAGTTGTTGCCCACAATGCTGTGATGGTCGAAGCGCAGACCCGGAACCAGCATGGTGCTGTCGGTCAGCTCCATATTGTCTTCCGCAAACAGCGAGAAAATTTCTGCCGAGGAGTACGGGCTACGGTTGGTGGTGTCGATTCCGTCAATACCACCGCCGGACAGGGCCTGAGTATTGGAAGCGCCATCCTTCATGCGCTGCTGGTTCCATTCGGTACCAAAGGTCGCAGTCTGATTGACCAGCAATTCAAAAGGCACACTGATTTCGCTGTGCAGCAAAACATCATCAAGCTGGATAGTGGAAAAGCCGTCATCGGAGAAGATACCTTCGGTTCCCCCGGCCAACCCTTCATCCATTCGTGTATTACGGGTTTTTTCATACTGCGCATAGCTGCGGGTACTGACTCCGTTATCCCAGACACCGGTCCAGTTAACGGCAAAGTTCTGACGGTACAGACGGTTAGTCTCTTTCCCGTAGCTATCTTTCACCAACGTACTGGTGTTGGTATTTTGCGTATCGCCTGCATAGAGATTGCCCTGACGGCTGTAACCCGCAGTGAATTCCAGCGCCTGGCGCGGAGCAAATTCCCAGCGCAGTTTGCCGTGAATATCCTTATTCTCCACACCTTCACGCCCGGCGGGAACGGTATCAGCATAAGTTCCCGTTCTCAGCGACTGATGCCCTTCGTTGATGTATTGCGCATCAGCCTGAGTTTTGCTGAGGTTGCCATACAGCTGAAAGCTGAAAGCGTCTCCTAGTGGCCCGTTGAGCGAGAAGTTGGTGCGTTTGGTCGCCCCTTCTTCTTTATGCTCCGGCATGTTCAGGTAGGTATTCCACGAACCGTGCCATTCATTGGTGGTCTGTTTGGTGATGATGTTCACCACGCCACCCGCAGCACCGTTGCCATAACGGGCCGCAGCAGGTCCCCTAATCACTTCAATATGATCAACCATCTCTGGCGGCACCCAGTCAGTATCACCACGGGTATCACGCTCACCACGCCAGCCCAGACGGACAGAGTTACGGCTGGAGACCGGCATACCATCAATCAGGATCAGGGTGTTTTCCGGCCCCATTCCGCGAATGTCGATCTGACGGTTATTGCCACGCTGCCCGCTGGTCGAGTTGCCGGTCAGGTTAACGCCCGGCATGGTGCGAATAATTTCAGACAGATCACGGGCAGGAGGACGTTTTTTGATTTCGTCAGCGGTGATGGTCGAAACGCCCGGAGCCTGAAGATTCTGCTGTGCGGCAGTCACCACCAGCGTACCCGCAGTGTCAGCATCGGCAGCCATCACCGTTGTCACCATCCCAAGTTCAATAAAGATAGCTAAAGATAAACGCGATAATTTTTTCAAAGGTCTGATTCCCTGCAGATCCGCCCCACCCGTATTTTCGGGGCAAGTTATAAAGTAAATGGGCGGAAATACATTATTGCAAATAAAAACAATTATCAATTCGATTATTCATCGTATTCTCATTGAAATGCCTTTTATTTGTAGTGGTTACGACAGATGATTAATCAATCAGATCCGGCGGAGAGAAGAGAAAAGTGCCCGTCAGCTTAAGCAACTGCCGGGCCAGTAATCAGGATTTACTGAACAGCTGCTCAAGGCGGGTCAGCAGATGATTGGCACTGTAGTAATCAAGACGGAAGCTGTCGTAACCCAGAGTCCAGACGTGACCGGCGCGAATCGCCCCAGATCCCGCAACCAGAGGTTCGGACAGTAATGCCGCGTTGCCCGAATCATCGGTAGCGAACATCAGCACCGACCTTCCGGTGATTCCGGTAGCCAGCGTCTCGCCGCTGAGTGGGATAATGTCTTTACGCTTCAGGCGCTGGCTTCCGCGTAGAATCGTTTCAGGCGGTGTGGCCAGCGTAAAACCCAGCGACACCAGCATCTTGCCCTGCGCTGATTCCCCGGTCCACAGGTTAACAATATGAGCATGAGGATTATAAACCAGCGCGGAGACCGGCTGTGGCGGCAGTGCCAGCTTCGCTTTCACTTCCGCCTCGCGCTGCGCGTAAGACTGAATGGAACGCTCAGCTCCGGCTTCATTGCCCGTGGCCTGAGCAAGCTCCCGCTCAACCTGCTGCCAGCTCTTGTCGTCATAGTTGATGACCAGCGTCGGTGCGATAACCGAAAGACGATCGTAAAACGCGATGGCGGAATCATTGCCGGTGGCGCTGACCACAATCAGATCGGGTTTTTCAGCCGCAATAGTCTCCAGATTCGGTTCACCGGAATAGAGCCGCTTCACGCCTTGCTGCACGGCAATATCCCCCCATTGGCGGAAGAAACCCTGCTTATCGGCGAAGCGCTGCCCCGGCATGGTGGCGGCGCTGGCAACAACCGGCGCACCAATCGCCAGTAGCGAACCGGTCAGCGTGACGCTGGTTGATACGATACGTTGAGGCTGATGTTGCAGAACCAGCGGCCCCTCATGGCCAGGCACCGAACGTGGCCAGCCATCGGCAGCACGGCCGGGTGGGGAGAGGATCAGGGCGCACAGCAACAGCGAAGATAAGCGTAAAACAGCAAGTCTCATTTTGATTGGCTCTTTCAG
This sequence comes from Erwinia sp. 009765445, assembly GCF_058137865.1. NCBI lineage: Bacteria > Pseudomonadati > Pseudomonadota > Gammaproteobacteria > Enterobacterales > Erwiniaceae > Erwinia > Erwinia sp. 009765445. The sequence goes on along the minus strand of NZ_JBYUWC010000014.1, from coordinate 75,569 downwards.
CGAAAGGGGAGCAGCCGGGCTGATCCGTAGAAGAGAGAATGATAATGATTATCTTTATTGTTTGAAAGCGGTATTTGCTTCGGAAAGAGGCTTGATCAGTGGCGGGGTCACGCAGACACAAAAGTAAAAAGGGACACCAATGTGTCCCTTCAGAAGATTAACGTTGATAGATAATTTCGACGCCTTCGTCGTCTTCATCATCCCAGTCGTCATCCCAGTCATCATCTTCTTCCACCGGCTCGGCAGCTTCTTCCAGCTGCTGGCGATGGTAGTCATCCCACATGAACTCCACTTTCTCAGGCTGCTTCTGTTCTTCTTCCGCCTCTTTCGGATTGGCGTTAATGAAGGACATTACATCCCAGCACAGTGGCGTCACGCCAACGCGATTGGCGGCAGAGATCAGATAGTATTTATCCGTCCAGCCCAGCGCTTCCGCAATGGCTTTGGCACGGGATTCCGCCTCTTCCTGATCCAGCAGGTCAACTTTGTTGAACACCAGCCAGCGCGGCTTGTTGAACAGCTTCTCGCTGTACTTTTCCAGCTCGCCGAGAATGATACGGGCATTTTCTACCGGATCGGACTCATCAATGGGAGCCAGATCGATAGTGTGCAACAGTACGCGGCAGCGTTCGAGATGTTTAAGGAAGCGAATACCCAGACCCGCACCATCAGAAGCGCCTTCGATCAGACCGGGGATGTCGGCCACCACGAAGCTCTGCTCGCTGTCCATTCGTACCACGCCAAGGCTTGGCACCAGTGTGGTAAACGGATAGTCAGCCACTTTTGGCTTGGCAGCAGAAACGGCGCGGATAAAGGTCGATTTCCCGGCGTTAGGCAGCCCCAGCATCCCGACGTCAGCCAGCAGCATCAGCTCCAGTTGCAAATCGCGTTTTTCACCCGGCGTACCCATGGTTTTCTGGCGCGGAGTACGGTTAACGGAAGATTTGAAGCGGGTGTTGCCCAGGCCGTGCCAGCCGCCTTTAGCGACCATCTGCACCTGACCGTGGGTCATCATGTCACCCAGCGTTTCTCCGGTGCCCTGATCGATAATTCGGGTGCCGACCGGCACTTTAATTACGATATCCTGCCCGCGCTTACCGGTACAATCACGGCTCTGGCCGTTTTGTCCACGCTCGGCACGGAAAGATTTTTCAAAGCGGTAGTCGATCAGGGTATTCAGGTTTTCATCGGCCTGCATGTAAACATCGCCGCCATCACCACCGTCGCCGCCATCCGGTCCGCCTCTGGGAATATATTTCTCACGGCGGAAGCTGACGCAGCCATTGCCGCCATCGCCCGCAGAAACGAGGATTGTCGCTTCATCAACAAACTTCATGTTACTTCTCCGTAAATCATTCGCCCGCACCGTTGAGTGACATTGGTCCGGGAGGATTCACCTCAGGACATCGTGCAGCTGAATATAAAGTGTACAGCAAAAAGACTTTTGCTGTGAACCCACAGGCACAGACTCTGCTTGTGGATTGAAATGCAGAATGTAAAAAGCCCCGCAATCATAGCGGGGCTTTTTGATTCGCTGCTGAAAGCGGTATCAGGTACCGCCTTCAGGCACGAAAACCTTACTCAGCAACGATGCTGATGTATTTACGGTTGTTCGGGCCTTTAACTTCGAATTTGACCTTGCCGTCTGCAGTTGCAAACAGAGTGTGGTCACGGCCGCAGCCTACGTTGGTACCCGCGTGGAACTTGGTGCCACGCTGTCGAACGATGATGCTACCTGCCAGTACGGCTTCGCCGCCGAAACGCTTAACGCCGAGACGTTTTGCATTGGAATCGCGACCATTTCGAGTGGAGCCGCCAGCTTTTTTGTGTGCCATTTGTCAGATCTCCTCTTAGGCGCTGATGCCAGTGATCTTCACATCAGTGAACCACTGACGGTGACCCTGCTGCTTACGGTAGTGTTTACGACGACGAAACTTAACAATCTTAATTTTCTCGCCACGACCGTGAGCAACGATTTCTGCTTTGATCACGCCACCTGAAACTAAAGGCGCGCCGATAGTCACTTCTTCACCGTTGGCAATCATCAGAACCTGGTCGAATTCAATCGTTTCGCCGGTTGCGATGTCCAGCTTTTCCAGGCGAACGGTCTGACCTTCGCTTACTCGGTGTTGTTTACCACCACTTTGGAAAACCGCGTACATATAAAACTCCGCTCTCGCGCTTGCCGTCTTGGTTTCAGGCTGCGCTATAAATATTCACAATAGGGCGCGAATTCTACGCAAAATCCCAGGCAATGACAAGTGTCTGTTGCGGGGTATTGCAGAAAAAAAACGCAAAGCGAATGCAAACGTTTCACGGTCGCGTTTTTCAAGTACAATCTGTTATACATTACATGCCGCAGGCACGGGTAAAGACGCTTATCATAGCAGCATACTGAGCAATAGCTGAACAGACTGATGAACTTAGAACAGATAAACGAACTCACCGCGCAGGATATGGCGGACGTCAATGCAACGATCCTGGAACAGCTGAACTCTGAGGTTTCCCTCATCAATCAGTTGGGTTACTACATCATTAGCGGCGGGGGCAAACGCATCCGTCCGATGATCGCCGTGCTGGCTGCCCGTGCGGTAAACTACTCTGGTAAACAACATGTTACCGTCGCAGCCCTGATCGAATTCATCCATACGGCCACCCTGCTTCATGACGATGTGGTTGATGAATCCGATATGCGACGGGGCAAAGCCACTGCTAATGCCGCCTTCGGCAATGCCGCCAGCGTGCTGGTCGGCGATTTCATTTATACCCGCGCCTTCCAGATGATGACCAGCCTTGGCTCGCTGCGCGTGCTGGCGCTGATGTCTGAAGCGGTAAATGTGATTGCGGAAGGAGAAGTGTTGCAGTTGATGAACTGTAACGATCCAGATATCACCGAAGAAAGCTATATGCGGGTGATTTACAGCAAGACGGCGCGTCTGTTTGAAGCTGCGGCACAATCATCCGCTATCCTCGCCTCAGCTACGCCAGAGCAGGAAAAGGCGTTGCAGGACTATGGCCGATTTATTGGCACCGCATTCCAGTTAATCGATGATTTGCTGGACTACAGCGCCGATGGCAAAACCCTGGGCAAAAACGTTGGCGATGACCTGAGCGAAGGAAAGCCAACGTTACCGCTGCTGCACGCTATGCGTAACGGCACAGCTGAACAGTCAGCGATGATCCGTGGTGCGATTGAGCAGGGAAATGGTCGCCATCTGCTGGAACCTGTTCTTGAAGCGATGCATCAGTGTGGCTCGCTGGAATGGACCCGTCAGGCCGCAGAGCAGGAAGCCGATAAAGCCATCGCGGCTCTGAAAGCCTTACCAGAATCTCCCTGGCGCAGCGCGCTGGAAGCTCTGGCACACATGTCAGTTCAACGCGAATTCTGATTTTACCTGGCGCGGATTCTCCGCGCTTTATTTTGCTTTTCCCTCTCCCTTCCCCTTTCACGATGAAAATACGCTCAGTGTTTTTCAACTTTTTGTGTAATACAACGCAAAAATTCGCACTACTTTGAGAAATTACGGGAAATTATTGGAGTAATGTAGCCACAAATTGTTATAAACAGCTCCGTGCACCATGGAGGACCAGCACATGCATAAAAAGAAAAACGATTGGCATAATGCCGATATTATTGCAGGCTTGCGTAAACAGGGCACGACACTTGCTGCCGTGTCGCGTGAGGCAGGATTGAGCTCTTCAACCCTGGCTAACGCACTGTTCCGGCCCTGGCCAAAGGGGGAGTGGCTCATCGCTGACGCATTGATGGTTCACCCTTCAGAAATCTGGCCAAGCCGGTATTTCGATCCTGTTAATCACAGCCTGATAGACCGTAAGAAGCTCATTAGAGCTTAAAAAAAGGCCGGCAGAGTCGACTCTGCCGGCCTTTCTTACTGCCCGAGGAAGTTACGCCTCGCCGCTGACTCGCTCAATGTTGGCACCCAGTGCCTTAAGTTTGTCTTCGATGTGCTCATAACCACGGTCGATATGGTAGATACGATCGACAATTGTCGTGCCTTCAGCGATACATCCTGCCAGCACCAGACTGGCCGAAGCACGCAGATCGGTTGCCATCACCTGTGCACCAGACAGTTTCTCCACGCCATGGCAGATCGCAGTGTTGCTCTCGATCTCGGCATGAGCGCCCATGCGGATTAACTCAGGAATATGCATGAAACGGTTTTCGAAGATGGTTTCGGTAATCACACCGGTCCCTTCGGCCACCAGGTTCAGCAGGCTGAACTGCGCCTGCATATCTGTCGGGAAGCCAGGGTGAGGCGCAGTACGGAAGTTAACTGCCTTCGGACGTTTACCGTGCATATCCAGGCTGATCCAGTCCGGCCCCAGCTCGATATCTGCACCTGCTTCACGCAGCTTCGACAGAACGGCATCCAGCGTATCGGGCTGGGTAGCCTTACACAGCACTTTGCCGCCTGAAATCGCGGCTGCAATCAGGAAGGTGCCGGTTTCAATACGATCAGGCAGTACGCGGTACACGCCGCCACCCAGGCGCTCAACGCCTTCGATGGTGATGCGATCGCTGCCCGCTCCGCAGATTTTCGCACCCAGCGTATTCAGGAAATTCGCCGTATCCACAATCTCAGGCTCACGCGCGGCATTTTCAATCACGGTGATACCGGTTGCCAGTGTCGCTGCGCTCATGATGGTAACGGTCGCGCCAACGCTGACCTTATCCATCACGATATGCGCGCCCTTCAGACGACCATCTACGGAAGCTTTAACGTAGCCCTCTTCCAGTTTGATTTCTGCACCCAACTGCTCCAGCCCGGTGATATGCAAATCAACCGGACGGGCGCCAATTGCACAGCCGCCCGGCAGCGAAACCTGGCCCTGGCCAAAACGAGCCACCAGCGGGCCAAGCGCCCAAATGGAAGCACGCATGGTTTTCACCAGCTCATAAGGCGCACAGTAAATATTGACGTCACTGGCATCCAGATGCACAGAACCGTTACGTTCTGCCTTTACGCCCAGTTGGCTGAGCAACTTCATGGTGGTATCGATGTCCTTGAGTTTCGGGACATTCTGAATCTCTACAGGTTCTTCCGCCAGCAGAGCAGCGAACAGGATCGGCAGCGCAGCGTTTTTAGCGCCGGAAATTGTAACTTCCCCGCTTAAACGGGTTGGACCCTGCACACGAAATTTATCCATTGCACCAGCTCTCTTTAATCAGACATAAATTCCTGCCCGCTTCACTGCGGCCAGGCCGCGATGAACAGCGAACAGCTTAAAAACCGTTAAGCTTACGGTCCCGCGCCCACTCTTCGGGGGTATAAGTTTTGATTGATACCGCGTGGATGCGGTTATCAGCAATATAGGCCATCAGCGGTGCATAGACCGTCTGCTGCTTCTTCACACGGCTCAGCTCACCAAACAGCTCGCCAACGGCGATAACCTGGAAGTGGCTGCCATCGCCAGTCACGTGGACTTCCTGCAGAGGTAACGCGCCCATCAGCACGGATTGAATTTCACTAGTTTCCATGAGGCATCTAAATTCAGTTGAGGATTAACAGGCACACATCTTAGTGGAAAGTGCCGCTATCTTAAACAAGCAAAAAAAGCCCCGGCCGAAGCAGGGGCTTTTTTTAGTCAGCCTGCCACACGCTTATCAGGTGCGGGAGACAATGATTTGCTGCAGGTTATACAGAGAAATCAGCGTGCGCAGTTTCTCGGTGATCCCGGTAAACTGCAGGTTTTTCCCCTGTTGCAGGGCAATCTGCCGCAGGTGAACCAGCAAAGCCAGGCCGGCTGAATCCACCCTTTCCAGCGCGGAAACATCAATAGTATCGATCTGTTCCATCACGGATCCACGCTGCTCCCATAACGCCAGTAACGTTTCTCTCTCCAGCTCTCCGGAAAGGTGCAGCTGGTTAGCCTCTACACGCCAGTTCAGTTGCTCGCTCATTACTGCTGCTTGTCCAGCGTGATGGGCTGACTGGCGTAAGACTTCAGCAGTTCAGTCAGGCCATCAACGCCTTTCTGACGCAGCACATCGGCCCACTCATTCTGTTTGGTAGTGATCATGCTGACGCCCTCAGCAATCATGTCATAGGCCTGCCAGTCACCGCTGCGGCTGTTTTTGCGCCACTGAAAGTCCAGCCGGACGGGAGGACGACCGTTCGGATCGATGATGCTCACACGAATGGCGATGATATTGGCATCGGCATACGGCTGCTCAGGAGCAATCTGGTAGGTCTGGCCGTGGTATAGCGCCAACGCCTGGCCGTAAGCTTGTGCCAGGTAGTCGCCAAAGGCGTTAAAGTATGCCTCACGCTGCGCAGGTGTCGCTTCACGATAGTATCGACCCAGCACTAAAGCGCCCGCATATTTGATCTGTACATACGGCAGCAGTTCCTCGCGGACAATCTGGCGCAGGTAGTTTGGATCCTGCTTGATCTTTGGCTGCTCGTTTTTCAGACGGGTGAAAGTTTTAGCCGCCGCCTCGTTCATCATCTGATACGGATTGGTTTTATCGGCGGCTGCGTTGGCCGCTAGCGGAGCAATTATCAGCATTGCCATCATCAGGAAACGTTTAAACATTACTTACCCTCTTGTGGATTAGTCGTGAGCTGCCGGCGCGGGTTGCCCGTTTGCTTCCGGTGCCGCCGATTGAGCATTTTTATTGTCATTACCGTTGCCGCTTTTGTACAGGAACTGGCCGATCAAATCTTCCAGTACCATAGCGGACTTGGTGTCCTGTATGGTACTGCCGTCCTTAAGCATAGACGTTCCCATCTCCGGATCGTCAAAGCCAACGTTCAGCGCCAGGTACTGCTCACCCAGCAGTCCTGAAGTTCTCACCGCCAGGGAACTGGTGTCTGGCAGCTGATTATACTTATCATTGATGTCCATCGAGACTCGTGGGGAATACGTTTTGCTGTCCAGCTCAATGTCGGTAACACGGCCAATCACCACGCCGCCAATCTTGACCGGCGAGCCGGTTTTCAGTCCGCCAATATTGTCGAAAGTGGCAGTGAGCCGCCAGGTCGGTTCACTGCCCAGAGACTTCAGATCGGCCACCCGCAGGCAGAGGAACAGTGCAGCGCACAGCGCCAACAGTAAAAAGACTCCTACCCAAATTTCGCTTTTTTTCGTTTGCATTGCATCAGTTCCCAAACATCAGTGCTGTCAGCACAAAATCTAAACCGAGTACCGCCAGAGAAGCATGTACCACAGTACGTGTCGTGGCCCGGCTGATACCTTCCGACGTCGGAATCGCGTCATAGCCATTAAAGAGGGCAATCCAGGTCACCGTGAAGGCGAAAACGGCACTTTTAATTACGCAGTTGACGATATCAGTGCGCACATCGACCGCATTCTGCATTGCAGACCAGAAGAAACCGGTATCGATGCCCTTCCAGCTCACCCCAACAATTGCCCCGCCCATAATGCCAACGGCCACAAAGATCAGCGTCAGCAGAGGCATGCTGATAAAACCGGCCCAAAAGCGTGGAGAGATAATTCTGCGCAGCGGATCGACAGCCATCATCTCCATGCTGGAGAGCTGCTCTGTCGCCTTCATCAGGCCGATCTCAGCGGTCAACGCCGATCCTGCCCGGCCAGCGAACAGCAGCGCGGTGACCACCGGACCCAGCTCACGCAGCAGTGAAAGCGCCACCAGCATGCCCAGGCTGCTGTCAGCGCCATAGGTGTTCAGTACCAGATAGCCCTGCAGCCCCAGTACCATGCCGATAAATAACCCGGAAACCATAATGATCAATAGCGACATAACGCCGATGCTGTACAGCTGTTTCACCACCAGCGGCGCATGCTTGCGAAAACGCGGCACGCCGACCAGTGCATGAAAGAGCATCAGCCCGGCACGGCCAAACGTAGCGCAGGTATTGATTCCCTGACGCCCCATGGACGCCAGTGCTCGTAAAAACATCAGTTTGTTAACTCCCTGAGCCGGTTAAGTCTTGCAGATAATCCCCTGCGGGGAAGCGAAACGGCACCGGGCCGTCCGCAATGCCATCAATAAACTGGCGCACGCGGGCATCCTCATCCTCACGCAGCGCTGTCGCCGTTCCCTGGGCTATCACTTTCTGACCAGCAATAATATACGCATAGTCAGCGATACTCAGCACTTCAGGCACATCGTGTGAAACCACAATGCAGGTCATGCCGAGAGAGTGATTCAGCTCATCAATGAGTTTAACCAGCACCCCCATAGTGATCGGGTCCTGGCCGACAAACGGTTCATCGAACATGATCAGGTCAGGCTCTAAGGCGATTGCCCTTGCCAACGCAGCGCGGCGAGCCATACCACCAGACAGCTCAGACGGTTTCAGCAACGCTGCGCCGCGTAATCCCACCGCCTCCAGCTTCATCATCACCGTACTGTGTAACAGTTGGGGTGGCAGTTGCGTATGCTCGCGCAGCGGCCAGGCGACGTTATCAAAGACATTGAGGTCAGTAAACAGCGCACCTGACTGAAAAAGCATGCTCATTTTTTTGCGAGCTTCATACAGCCTGGAACGCGACAGGCTGGGAATATTTTCGCCATTAAACCAGATTTCACCCCTGTCAGGGCGCAACTGGCCTCCAATCAAGCGTAATAATGTGGTTTTACCAATGCCTGAAGGACCCATAATGGCTGTGACTTTCCCTCTGGGCACCGTAAGCGAGATGTTATCGAAAACCGGCCGATTCCCGCGGGCAAAGCTGACACCCCGGACATCCACCAAATTCGTTTCCGTCTGGCTCATAGTTACCTCTTATCCTCTTTTTCAGGCATATAATTTACCTCCGATGGTAGCGTATAACCCATCAGACAGAACACTTTTACAGAAACTTACCTCGAAGACGTGGCTAAAGTTGGCATAAGTTTTACTTTTTGCTTTCAGACCGTCAAAATCAGCGGATTATCTTTAGCCCTTGCTTTACACGTCGCGCAAGACGAGCCGACGATTATACCCGATCAAAGGACATTTCATGCTCGTAGCTATAGCACTATTGATTATCGGTTTGGTCCTGCTGGTATATGGTGCAGATCGTCTGGTTTTCAGCGCAGCCATTCTCAGCCGCGCGATGGGAGTTCCCCCGCTGATCATTGGTATGACGGTTGTGGGTATAGGCACCTCGCTCCCGGAACTGATTGTCTCTTTCTCGGCAGCCACCCACGGCCAGATGGATATCGCCGTCGGTACTGCGTTGGGGTCGAATATCACCAATATCCTGTTAATCCTTGGTGGCGCAGCTCTGCTTCATCCCCTTACCGTTCATTCGAATTTAATCCGTCGCGAACTTCCTCTGATGTTACTGGTCACTCTCTTGTGCGGCGTGATGCTGTTTGATAATACTCTCAGCCGCGGCGACGGGCTGGCGCTGATCGCCATTGCGGCGGCTTATCTGCTGTTTATCACAAAAATCGCCCGTAAGGCGGAACGCGATAACAACGATTCTCTGACCCGCGAACAGCTGGCTGAGCTGCCACGGGACGATGCGGGCAACACCGTGGCATTTTTATGGCTGGCCGTTGCGCTGATTATTCTGCCGATGTCGACCCGGATGGTGATCGACAATGCCACGGTAATTGCGGACTTCTTTGGCATCAGCGAACTGGTTATCGGCCTGACAATTATCTCGGTGGGCACCAGCCTGCCTGAACTGGCCACGGTGATTGCCGGAGCGCTAAAAGGTGAAGATGATATCGCCGTCGGCAACCTGATTGGATCTAACATCTACAATATTGCCATCGTACTTGGCGTTCCGGCGCTAATCCACCCTGGCAGTGTTGATATGCACGCCTTCGCCCGTGACTACTGGGTCATGCTGGGCGTCAGCGCACTGTTTACGCTTATCTGCCTGCAGCGCAGTCGTTGTATCGGGCGAGTGGCGGGCACCCTGCTGCTGTGCGGCTTTGTAGCCTGGGTTGCGGTGCTGTACTGGCTGCCCTCGACCACCCTCTGGTAAAAGGATTGGAAATTATGACACCTCGTACCCCCGAACCCGGCTTCGATTTTCAGCAGGCGGGAAAAGATGTTCTGGCTATTGAACGTCAGGGCCTCGAGCAGCTCGACCAGTATATTAACGACGACTTTACCGAGGCCTGTAAGCGCATTTACAGCTGCATGGGTAAAGTGGTGGTGATGGGCATGGGCAAGTCGGGCCACATTGGCAAAAAAATGGCAGCGACCTTCGCCAGCACCGGTACCCCGGCATTTTTTGTTCACCCGGCGGAAGCCAGCCACGGTGACCTGGGTATGGTCGGCGCGGGGGATATCGTGATAGCTATCTCCAACTCCGGCGAATCTTCCGAGATTCTGGCACTGATTCCGGTGCTGAAACGCCTGCATGTTTCGCTGATTTGCATGACCAGTCGCCCGGAGAGCGCAATGGGTCGTGCTGCCGATATCCATCTGTGTGTTAAAGTACCGCAGGAAGCCTGCCCGCTGGGCCTGGCGCCGACCTCCAGCACCACCGCCACGCTGGTGATGGGCGATGCACTGGCAGTGGCCCTGCTGAAAGCCCGCGGATTCACCGCTGAAGACTTTGCCCTGTCCCATCCGGGCGGCGCACTGGGTCGTAAGCTGCTGCTGACCGTCAATGATATTATGCACAGCGGAGATGAAATTCCTCACGTCAGCCGTGATGCTTCACTGCGTGATGCTCTGCTGGAAATCACCCGTAAAAATATGGGTATGACGGTTATCTGCAACGATTTGATGAAAATTGAAGGTATCTTCACCGATGGTGACCTGCGTCGGGTCTTCGATATGGGGATTGATATTCAGCACGCCAGCATCGCCAGCGTGATGACCTCTGGCGGGATTCGGGTGCGTCCCAATACCTTAGCGGTGGATGCTCTGAATCTGATGCAGAGCAGGAATATTACTGCCGTAATGGTAGCCGACGGCGATCTGCTGCTGGGCGTGGTGCACATGCACGACATGCTGCGTGCCGGTGTGGTTTAACAAGGGATAAGATGAATGAGCACAGCCGCAAGCATGATTGAAACTTGTTATGGCAAGGTTAGCCAGGATGTTATGACGCGCGCGCGCCAGATAAAGCTACTGATTTGTGATGTTGACGGCGTGATGTCCGATGGCGTGATTTATCAGGGGAATAATGGTGAAGAGCTCAAGGCCTTTAACGTCCGTGATGGCTATGGGATACGCTGCCTGCTGACCTCAGACGTGGAAGTCGCTATTATCACCGGCCGCAAAGCAAAGCTGCTGGAGGACCGCTGCGCAACACTGGGCATTACACATCTTTACCAGGACCAGTCTGATAAGATTTTGGCCTTCCGCGAACTTCTGGATAAACTGTCGCTTCAGCCGGACCAGGTCGCTTATATTGGCGATGATCTGATCGACTGGCCGGTCATGGCAGAGGTTGGACTGAGCGTCACCGTGGCGGACGCCCATCCGGTGCTGATCCCTCGCGCTGACTATGTAACCCGGATTGCAGGCGGCCGCGGAGCGGTACGCGAAATTTGCGACCTGATTTTGATCGCACAGGATAAGTTTGATGAGGCCAAAGGGCAGTCTGTATGAGTAAAACAAGGCGTTGGATTACGCTGTTGCTGGCCCTGGCCGCCATTGTGCTTATCGGCTGGAACCTGGCCGGCAATGACGACAATAGCACCCCGGCGGCAGGAAACGCTCAGGAACCCACCTACACCAGCCAGTCTTCCAATACGGTGGTGTATAACCCGCAGGGTGCCCTGAGTTACAAACTCGTTTCCGATAAGGTGACCTATTTTTCCGCCGATGCGGTGAGCTGGTTCGATAACCCGATCATGACCACCTACGATGAGAATAAAATTCCCACCTGGTCGGTGCGGGCGGACAAAGCTAAGCTGACGAACGATCGCATGCTGTACCTGTACGGCCATGTGGAGGTCAACAGCCTGACGCAGGATGCTCAACTTCAAAGAATTAAAACCGATAACGCCGTAGTAAACCTCGTCACACAGGATGTCACTTCAGACGACCAGGTGACACTTTATGGCAGTAGCTTTAACTCTACCGGCATGAAGATGCGTGGGAATTTACGGAAGAAAACTGCCGAGTTGATTGAAAAGGTCAAAACCTCCTATGAAATTCAAAATGCGAAACAACCTTAAGTTTCTGACGCTCGGCCTGCTGCTGGCTGCCAGCCTGCCAGCCTTCGCCCTGACGGGCGACTCGGACAAACCGGTCAACGTGGACTCTGAAAATCAGGCTCTGGATATGCAGGGCAACGTGGCGACCTTCACTGGCAACGTCATCGTTACTCAGGGTTCGATCAAAATCACCGCCGATAAAGTGGTGGTAACCCGCCCCGGCGGCGACAGTAATAAAACAATTGTTGATGCTTACGGCACCCCTGCCACATTCTACCAGATGCAGGACAACGGTAAGCCGGTGAAAGGCCATGCTCTTAAGATGCACTATGAGCTGGCGAAAGATTTTGTTGAGCTGACTGGCAATGCCTATCTTGAGCAGCTGGACAGCAATGTGAAGGGCGACCGCATCACCTATCTGGTGAAAGAGCAGAAAATGCAGGCCTATGGCAATACCGGCAAGCGAGTCACCACCGTACTGGTTCCTTCGCAGCTGCAGGACAAAGGCACCCAGTCAACCGGACAGAATAAGAGTAAATAATCAGTTATGGCGACTTTAATTGCAGAAAACCTGGCGAAGGCCTATAAGGGCCGCCGCGTAGTCGAAGATGTCAGCTTGCAGGTGAAATCCGGCGAGATTGTTGGCCTGCTGGGCCCTAACGGGGCGGGTAAAACCACCACCTTCTACATGGTCGTGGGCATAGTGCCTCGTGATGCAGGCCGCATCATCATTGATGATGATGACATCAGTATTCTGCCACTGCATGCCCGCGCCCGCCGGGGTATTGGCTATCTGCCGCAGGAAGCCTCTATTTTTCGTCGCCTGAGCGTTTACGATAACCTGATGGCCGTTCTGCAGATCCGTGACGATCTGACCACGGAACAGCGTGAGGATCGCGCTAACGAGCTGATGAATGAGTTCCACATCGAACACCTGCGCAACAGCATGGGTCAGGCGCTATCGGGCGGTGAACGTCGCCGCGTGGAGATCGCCCGTGCACTGGCAGCCAATCCGAAATTTATCCTGCTGGATGAACCCTTTGCCGGTGTTGATCCGATTTCCGTTATCGATATCAAAAAGATTATTGAACACCTGCGCGACAGCGGGCTGGGCGTATTGATCACCGACCACAACGTGCGTGAAACGCTGGCGGTTTGTGAGCGGGCTTACATTGTCAGCCAGGGGCATCTGATTGCTCACGGTTCGCCGGAGCAAATTCTGGAAGATGAACAAGTTAAGCGAGTCTACTTGGGCGAAGAGTTCAGACTCTGATAAGGTGTTCAAACCAGGTAAGATTTTTGAGGAATTTGTATCCTGAATATGAAGCAAGGTTTGCAACTCAGGCTTAGCCAACAGCTTGCCATGACGCCACAATTGCAGCAGGCCATTCGTCTGCTGCAACTCTCTACGCTTGAACTACAGCAGGAAATTCAGCTGGCGCTGGAAAGCAACCCGTTGCTTGAACAAACCGATATTCATGAGGAAGTGGACTCGCGGGAGTATCAGGAAAAAGAAGCGCTTGATACCCGTGAGGCGTTAGAACAAAAGGATATGCCGGAAGAGCTGCCGCTGGATGCAACCTGGGATGAGATCTACACCGCAGGAACTCCGTCAGGAACCGGTACCGATTATCACGATGACGAACTTCCCGTTTATCAGGGAGAAACCACTCAGACGCTGCAGGATTATCTGATGTGGCAGGTCGAACTGACGCCGTTTACCGACACTGACCGCGCCATTGCCACCTCCATTGTTGATGCCGTGGATGATACCGGCTATCTGACCGTGTCACTGGATGAGATTCTGGAGAGCATCGGTAACGATGAGCTGTCGCTGGATGAAATAGAAGCTGTATTGAAGCGCGTACAGCGTTTTGATCCGGTCGGCGTCTGCGCCCGCGACCTGCGGGACTGCCTGCTGGTACAGCTTTCTCAATTCGCGCCGGAACTGCCCTTCCTCAAAGAGGCTCGCCTGATTGTCAGCGAGCATCTGGATTTGCTGGCCAACCACGATTTCCGCAGCTTAATGCGTGTAACCCGTCTGAAAGAGGACGTGCTGAAAAACGCTATGCAGCTGATCCAGTCACTGGATCCCCGTCCGGGGCAGTCGATCAACACCACTGAACCTGAGTATGTTATTCCTGACGTGCTGGTGCGCAAGATCGGTACACGCTGGACGGTCGATCTCAACGCCGACAGTGTTCCCCGGCTGAAGATCAACCAGCACTACGCTTCGCTGGGGGGCTCCACCCGCAATGACAGCGATAACCAGTTTATCCGCAGCAACCTGCAGGAAGCGAAATGGCTGATTAAAAGCCTGGAAAGCCGCAACGATACACTGCTGAAGGTGACACGCTGCATCGTCGATCAGCAGCAGGCATTCTTTGAGCAGGGAGAAGAGTTTATGCGACCAATGGTGCTGGCAGACATTGCCACCGCCGTGGATATGCATGAGTCAACAATCTCCCGCGTCACCACGCAAAAATACCTGCACAGCCCGCGCGGCATTTTTGAATTGAAGTATTTTTTCTCCAGCCACGTCAATACCGAAGGCGGCGGCGAGGCTTCCTCCACTGCCATCCGTGCACTGGTGAAAAAATTAATCTCGGCGGAGAATCCCGCCAAACCTCTTAGTGACAGCAAGCTGACCACCCTGCTCTCCGATCAGGGGATCATGGTGGCACGCCGCACCGTCGCAAAGTACCGAGAGTCTTTATCCATCCCGCCCTCAAACCAGCGCAAACAGCTGGTCTGAACGAACAGATAAGGAAGACCGTATGCAACTCAATATTACTGGGCTAAACGTAGAGATCACTAAGCCATTACGTGAATTTGTCACGGCTAAGTTCGCCAAACTGGAGCAATATTTTGACCGGATTAATCAGGTTTATATTGTTCTCAAGGTTGAAAAAGTCACTCAGGTTGCCGACGCAACCCTGCATGTGAACGGCGGTGAGTTGCATGCCACCTCGGAAGAGAAAGATATGTACGCGGCGATTGACGGCCTGATAGACAAGCTGACACGCCAACTTAATAAACACAAAGACAAGCTGAAGCAGCACTAAATTTCACCCAGGCATTGATTATTTTTGCGTCACCCTCATGTGAGATTGAAGGTGACGTAAGAGGTTCCGGCTCGTACTCTGTTACTGGGGTACGGGCCGTTAATCAATAAGGCATGTGCAGCTGACCGGGTTGAACCGGAACCACAGAAGTCAGCCATCTTACCAGGCGGAAGTGAACACGTAAGTGAAACTATGATGAACAATGACTTAACACTGGAACTGAGCTCGGTACTGAGTCTGTCCTGCACCCGCAGCGGCGTACATTGCCAGAGTAAAAAGCGGGCGCTGGAAATTATTAGCGAGTTGGCAGCCAAACAGCTGAACCTCCCGCACCAGACTATCTTCGAAGCGATCCTGACCCGCGAGCGGATGGGCAGTACCGGTATCGGCAACGGTATCGCCATCCCCCACGGTAAGCTGGTTGAAGATACGCTGCGCGCGGTGGGCGTTTTTATCCGCCTCGACCAGCCCATCGCCTTCGATGCCATTGATAATCAGCCGGTGGACCTGCTGTTTGCGTTGCTGGTCCCCGCAGACCAGTGCAAGACGCATCTGCATACCCTGTCACTGGTAGCAAAACGCCTTGCTGATAAAACCGTCTGCCGTCGGCTGCGGGCTGCACAAAGCGATGAAGAGCTGTTTGAAATCATGGCGGAAAGCCCGACAGAGCAGGAAAAATCAGGAGATTAAGTCATGGTGCTGATGATCGTCAGCGGTCGTTCCGGTTCTGGTAAGTCCGTGGCATTACGGGCACTTGAAGATATGGGCTTTTACTGCGTGGATAACCTTCCCGTGGTGCTGCTGCCCGAACTGGCAAATTCCCTGTCCGATCGCAATATGTCTGCGGCGGTCAGTATTGACGTCAGGAATATGCCGGAATCGCCGGAAGTGTTCGAAAAAGCCCTGACCAGCCTGCCCGACAGTTTTTCTCCGCAGCTGCTGTTCCTGGATGCCGATCGCAATACGTTGATCCGCCGCTACAGCGACACCCGTCGTCTGCACCCTCTTTCAAGTAAAAATCTGTCGCTGGAAAGCGCCATTGATGAAGAAAATGACCTGCTGGAGCCTCTGCGCTCCAGGGCCGATCTGATTGTTGATACTTCCGAGATGTCCGTCCACGAGCTGGCTGAAATGCTGCGCACGCGCCTGTTAGGCAAGCGTGAACGTGAGCTGACTATGGTCTTTGAGTCCTTCGGCTTCAAGCACGGTATTCCCATCGATGCAGACTATGTATTCGACGTTCGTTTTCTGCCGAACCCACACTGGGACCCGAAGCTGCGCCCAATGACCGGTCTTGATCGGCCAGTCGCGGCCTTCCTCGACCGTCATACCGAAGTACACAATTTTATCTATCAGACCCGCAGCTACCTCGAATTGTGGCTGCCAATGCTGGAAACCAATAACCGCAGCTATCTCACCGTCGCCATAGGCTGTACCGGTGGTAAGCATCGCTCTGTTTATATCGCCGAACAGCTGGCCGAGTATTTTCGTTCGCGCGGTAAAAACGTTCAGTCCCGCCATCGTACGCTGGAAAAACGCAAATCATGACAGTCAGGCAAACCGTTGAGATTAAAAATAAGCTGGGAATGCATGCCCGCCCGGCAATGAAGCTTTTTGAACTGGTGCAGAGCTTTGATGCGGAAGTGCTGTTACGCAATGAAAGCGGTACCGAGGCGGAGGCCAGCAGCGTGATCGCTCTGCTGATGCTCGACTCAGCCAAGGGCGGCCACATTGAAATTGAAGCTACCGGGCCGGAAGAAGAAAAAGCCTTAACGGCGGTTATTGAGCTGTTTAACGCCGGCTTTGATGAAGATTAATAAAATTAAGGCCAGAAGCCCTGCTAATCTCTCCTGGCCTGCCATCCCGTTATTGCAGCTTATATTCCCTCAGAAATCCCTCGCCGCCAAGCTGACGCATTTGCCTTAAGATCCACTGCTGTCGCTGGCGAATATAACCAGAAGGTGCATCAGCCCTGAAGCGGATCGGGTTGGGCAACACCGCTGCCAGTAGCGCGGCTTCAGACATGGTCAGACGGCTGGCTGACTTGTGAAAATAGCGTTGGGAAGCCTCTTCCACTCCGAACACTCCCTCACCAAATTCTGCCACATTCAGGTAGACCGTCAGGATCCGGCGCTTGGTCCACACCGTTTCAATCCCCACAGTCAGACCCGCCTCAAGCCCTTTACGTATCCAGCTGCGGCCATCCCATAAGAACATGTTTTTGGCGGTCTGCTGCGACAACGTCGAGGCACCGCGTATTTTACCACCATCGTTATCCAGCACAGACTGGATGGCCTGGACGTCAAATCCCCAATGGGTTGGGAACTTTTGATCTTCTGAAGCCATTACCGCAAGAGGCATCCAGGGAGCAATATCGTCCATCCCCACCCAATCCGAATGGGCCACGTAGCTGAAATCGCCGCTAAACCAGGCCCCCAGCTGGCGCTCGACCATCACCGCCGAAAAAGGGACCGGCAAAAAGGAAAAAAGCAGAATTCCTGCCACCCAGAGTCCCAGAACGCTGAATATGGCCCTTAACAACCAATTTCTAATGCCCGCCAAACCTGTTCTCTTGCGCTTACTCATACAATTATATCCATAACAATCTTTATCAATTCCTGACCAGAACTCGCCTTAGCCTCTCTGCTACCCGCTGACGGGAGGTGACAAATCCGGCATTGAAAATCGGCCTCTGGCTGTCAGCCTGCCGGGAAGTAATATAAATGCCTCAACAGCTTCAACCACTTCCGCAGATCCGGAATCGGTTCCATCCGGTAAGCAAACCTGCACATCATGCAGAAATCCGCATTTTAATGATGGTGGATGTTAAAAACGAATGATTCAAATTTCTTATAAATCACGCGGGGTAGCATTTAAAAAATTAATCTTATGCCCCCTTTGAGGCGGCGTTCAAACAGCATACAGGCTTTTCAAAGCCATTACAGATACCAGGTATAGACAGAAAGGAATAGCTATCTAAAGCGCTATATCCATTCCGAAACTTTGCATGTGGCGTTTCCTGAGCCTGGCCATAAACGGTCTGAGGACAGAGACCGCAATCTCATAAAAAGGACATGTTTTACAGCCAGTTAAACATCGCCCTTCCGTTAAGAAATTTCTTTAGCAGCTCCGCTGGCGTTCAATGGAACCGGTTACCCGGCAACGTCAATCTGGGGTTGTGAAAAAATGTCACAATAGTCTATTTTTTGAGCAAAACTGCGGATAAATTCATTCCGCACTTGACTGTGTCACCAAATTAATGTTTTCTGTGTGGAAACGCTGCTCCACATCACACATTTTAATGAATCTGGTAACATGTGATGTAAGATTTGCTAAGGTAGTTCCTGAGCGTTTAACCAATACCGCGCCTGTGCTTTTAAACTCTTCTTCTCAGAATAGCGCAGGTTACACTTTTCCCTGGTGTTGGCGCAGTATTCGCGCACACCGGCTTCGGTCGGGGTCATTTTTTTCCAGCATCAGAAACCCATTCCCGTAACACTTCCACGTCATGACGCCAGTCCTGCTTCAGTTCGTCGATCCACTCCTGGACGTTGTCCCACCATGCCGGTAATTCTGGGCTTTGTATTTGCTTCGCCAGTTGCTGCAGGTGCACCAGTCCAACCGATCCGGCCGCGCCTTTAATCTTGTGGCCTTCTTCAGCAATGCCCTTCTGGTCACGCGCCATCATGTTAGAATCGAGCACTTCAAGGTAGCCGGGCATCATCTGCTCAAACATCTCCAGACTCTGATGTATCAGCTGCGGGCCAACCAGTTCGATATACTGCTCCAGCATAGTGACATCCAGTAATCCCAGTTTCTTCTCGTCCACTCTGCTCTCCTCAGGTTTGTCTTCACGCTGCTGATAATCCCAGTACTTTTTGATGGTCGCCGTCAGCGCCGGTACTGCCAGCGGCTTGCTCAGCACGTCGTCCATCCCTGCATCCAGATACTCTTTTTTGTCCTTCAGTACATTAGCCGTCAGTGCTACCAGCGGCGGAAGCTGCCGCCCCATGTAACGCTGATGAATGCCACGAGCTACATCCAGCCCGGTCATATCCGGCAGTTGAATATCCAACAGCACAAGGTCGAATTCGTCCGGATCGAACATGGCCAGCGCCTCCTCACCGGTCATCGCCACTTCCACACTGTTACCCAGCTTCTCCAGTACCGAGCGGGCCACCACCACATTCAGCTCGATATCTTCCACCAGCAGCACGTGCAGCGCCGGTAAAGGCATATCATCAGCCGGTTGTTCATCTTCGTTCTGCTCAGCAATGCGTGGTGCATTGACGGTTAGTGTAAAGCAGGAGCCTGTGCCGGGCGCACTACGCACCGAAATGTCACCGCCCATGCCCTGCGCCAGCCGACGTGAAACTGCCAGCCCGATGCCCGTCCCCGTAGCTGGCCTACCGCCGTGCTGATCTTTCACCTGGTAATACATGGCGAAGATCTTGTCCTGCTCATCCTGAGGGATGCCCATGCCAGAATCTTCCACCTCAAAGCGCAGGCAGTCTTCACCCTGATAGCTGACGCGGACCACAATGCTGCCCTGCTGAGTGAACTTCACCGCGTTGCCGATCAGGTTCCACAGAATTTGTCGCAGGCGCGTGCCATCGGTAATGATTTTGTGGGGCAGAGGCAGCTCGGGTTCCAGCACAAACTTCAGCCCCTTAGGCTGAGCCAGTAATCCGGAGAGGTTTTCCAGATCCGCCAGGAAGCCAGTGAAGTCCACAGGCTGGTTATCAAGTTGCACCTTCCGCCGCTCAATTTTGTCCATTTCAATCACGTCATTAAAAATGTTGCCCAGCGTGATAGCGGAAACGTGGATGGTTTTGAGATATTTCAGTTGCTCAGCATTAAGGTCGGTATCCAGCAAAATACGGCTGAGGCCGACAATGCCGTTAAGCGGCGTACGAAGCTCGTGGCTGATCGTAGAGATAAAAGTGGTCTTCTCCCTGCTGGCATTCTCCAGAGCGTCCTGGTAGCGCTTACGTTCCGTTATATCGCGTCCGAACCCCATCAGCCCGCTACGTTTTCCCACACGGTCGTAATAAGGCACCTTTCGGATCTCAAAACAGGCTTTTCGCCCGTCGGGATATTGCAGCCACTGCTCATAGGTCAGTGAGACGTTATGACGGAACACTTTCTCATCCGTTTCAAGCACTTTGGTCGCGGCATCATCATCATAAACATCGCGCGGTGTCAGGCCGATCAGCTGCTTCTCACTTTTTCCGGTCAGCAACTCCATGGCGCGATTACAGCCGGAGAACTGCTGATCGATATTGCGGTAGAACACAAGGTCAGGTGAGGCATCCAGGAAAGAGCGCAGAAAAGAGGATTGTTGCTCAAGTTCGATCTGTGCCTGTTCACGTCTGGTCATCTCTTCCGTCAGCTTATCCAGCACCTGCAGGCGGGCCTTCTCGGCTTTGATACGGTCAGCGATTTCCTGATTAAGCTGGGTGATGTTTTCCTTCATCTGCTGGTTCAGCTCCAGATCGCGATGGCGCATCTCTTCCAGCTTGTCCACCAGCCGCGAGAGGCGCTGACGTGACTCTTCCAGCTGTTCCACCACCACCGAGAGGAAATAGACCGCCCAGGGAGTGATTAACAGGCCGAAAAACACCGAGCGAACCATATCAATGCTTTCCACATGTCCCCGGAGCACCATGGTCACGGCCATCTGCACAATCATGGCCAGCACCACCAGCGCGGAGGCCAGCAACAGGGAAAAACGCACCAGACCCAATTTCACCATCAGGTCGACGTAATACTGTGCTAACAGACGAATTTGTTTCATAAAAGATTCCTTCCAGACCAATACCTCAATCATACCGTAAAAGCTCAAAAGACCCACGCAGACGGAACAAGGTTTGCCCTGCACTGGAACAGTGCATGTTCGGTGAGCAATGACTGATTAAGCACTCCGGCAGGTGACGGCTCGCAAAGTTTAGAGAGAACAACTGGCGGAAAAACAAACAAACGGTAACTGGCACAATTCGCTTAATTCGCCACGCTTAAAAGCTGTTTTAGCAGGTGAGCACTGCCGGGATTTTCAACAGTGTATTAAAAGCCCTGCCGATATTGTTAAGAGTGTTGAAGCTGCATGCCGCCTCGTCTGGCCGGAAAGTCAGCCTGCGCTGACCGCAAAAATAGAAATGAGCTCTTTTCATTACACTGGCCCGCAAAAGATAAGCAGTTGACTATTTTTGTTAACTGCATAATCTGTAGTTCCCTCTTGTGGAAAGGGCACCTCTGTTGCCTCATGCTTTTCATAGCGATGACCGTCCCGGGTCGTACTTTCCTCTGTTAATGCAACGAATAATCATTCACATTAAATGAAAATTTAATCATATCCGCGACGATTAATTTTACTAATGATGTCGCCCTGTTTAATTCAAATAAGCGACAACCCTAAAAACAGTGCGTTTATGCGGTTAACATAACTTTGCCAGCATATCCTGCTACCAATAACCCTGGCACCAGCATGGTGCAGAGATTTGCTGCCTGCACTACAGTGAGACAGCTCACACTTCAGCGGGGTATTGCAGGGAAACGAACAACATAAAAAACCCAAATAAATTCATATAAATCAAATAAATAAGTCACATAAAGGGCATAAAAGCCTCAGTAAGAACGCTATTTGACCTGAGTACGCTTTCCCGATAAGTTGGAAATCCGCTGGAAGCTTTCTGGACGGGTGTTCCACCCGTCATATTTATGCAGTTATTGAGATTCCCTCTGTAGCAAGTCCTCAACACTTGTGACACCGATGCTAACGGCCAGACTAGAGGGGCGACATAATAGGTGAGCATTAAGCTCAAAACCTGTCGCCATGCCCTTTCTACGTCTGCCCTTCGTCGGCGCAGGGAATCTCTCAGAGCCTGGGGAGGTTCACTGATATGTTGTACGATAAATCCCTTGAAAAGGATAACTGTGGTTTCGGCCTGATCGCCCACATAGAAGGCGAACCTAGCCATAAGGTGGTGCGTACGGCTATTCACGCACTGGCCCGAATGCAACACCGTGGCGCGATCCTTGCTGACGGCAAGACCGGCGACGGCTGTGGCCTTTTATTACAAAAGCCCGATCGTTTCTTCCGTGTGGTGGCTCAGGAGCGCGGCTGGCGCCTGGCCAAAAACTACGCGGTAGGCATGCTGTTCCTTAACCAGGATGACGAGCTGGCTCGCGAGAGCCGCCGCATTGTGGAAGAAGAAGTGCTGCGCGAAACCTTGTCTGTAGTGGGCTGGCGCGAAGTGCCAATCAACCAGGACGTACTTGGTGAAATCGCCCTCTCTTCCATGCCGCGCATTGAACAGCTGTTTATCAATGCACCGGCTGGCTGGCGTCCACGTGATATGGAGCGTCGCCTGTATATGGCGCGCCGCCGTATCGAAAAGCGCATCGAAGACAAAGAATTCTACGTGTGCAGCTTCTCCAACCAGGTCAACATCTATAAAGGTCTGTGTATGCCGGCGGATCTGCCGCGCTTTTACCTGGATCTGGCCGACCTGCGTCTGGAATCTGCCATCTGCCTGTTCCACCAGCGCTTCTCCACCAATACCGTACCGCGCTGGCCGCTGGCTCAGCCTTTCCGCTATATGGCACACAACGGTGAAATCAACACCATCGCCGGTAACCGCCAGTGGGCCAAAGCCCGCGCCTATAAATTCCGCACCCCGCTGATCCCCGATCTGCAGGATGCTGCACCGTTCGTTAACGAAACCGGTTCTGACTCCAGCTCAATGGATAACATGCTGGAGCTGTTCCTCAGCGGCGGTATGGATCTGATTCGTGCCATGCGCCTGCTGGTCCCACCAGCCTGGCAGAACAACCCGGATATGGATCCGGAGCTGCGCGACTTCTTCGACTTTAACTCCATGCATATGGAGCCTTGGGACGGCCCGGCAGGCATCGTGATGTCTGATGGTCGCTATGCAGCCTGTAACCTCGACCGTAACGGCCTGCGTCCGGCTCGCTACGTCATCACTAAAGACAAGTTGATCACCTGTGCTTCTGAAGTGGGCATCTGGGACTATCAGCCGGATGAAGTGGTGGAAAAAGGCCGCGTCGGACCTGGCGAACTGATGGTGATAGATACCCGCGCGGGTCGCATCCTGCACTCTGCGGAGACCGATAACGATCTGAAAAGCCGCCACCCTTATAAAGAGTGGATGGAGAAAAACGTTCGCCGTCTGGTGCCGTTCGAAAATCTGCCTGACGATCAGGTGGGCAGCCGTGAAATGGACGACGACCTCCTGGCAAGCTTCCAGAAGCAGTTCGGCTACAGCAGCGAAGAACTTGACTCAATCATCCGCGTGCTGGGTGAGAACGGTCAGGAAGCCGTTGGCTCCATGGGCGATGATACGCCATTCGCCGTGCTTTCCAGCCGTCCGCGCGTGATTTATGACTATTTCCGCCAACAGTTCGCTCAGGTGACTAACCCACCGATCGATCCGCTGCGTGAGGCGCATGTGATGTCACTGGCGACCAGCATCGGTCGTGAAATGAACGTGTTTTGTGAGGCTGAAGGTCAGGCTCACCGTCTGAGCTTCAAATCGCCAATCCTGCTTTATTCAGACTTTAAACAGCTGACTACTCAGGAAGAAGAGTTCTACCGTGCAGATACGTTGGACTGTACGTTCGATCCGGCTGAAGCTTCGCTGAAAGAGACTATTCTCGCACTGTGCGATAAAGCGGAAGAACTGGTGAAAGGCGGTACCGTTCTGCTGGTGCTGTCTGACCGTGCAATCAGCCCGACACGCCTGCCGGTGCCGGTGCCGATGATGGTCGGTGCCATTCAGACTCGCCTGGTGGATAAAAGCCTGCGCTGCGATGCCAACATCATTGTTGAAACCGCCAGCGCGCGCGACCCACACCACTTTGCCGTGCTGCTGGGCTTCGGTGCAACCGCGATTTATCCGTACCTCGCCTATGAATCACTGGCGAAGATGGCCGACAGCGGCGTGATCGAAAAAGATTACCGCAGCCTGATGCTGAACTACCGTAACGGCATCAACAAAGGCCTGTACAAAATTATGTCGAAGATGGGGATCTCCACCATCGCGTCATACCGTTGTTCAAAACTGTTCGAAGCCGTTGGCCTGCACAGCGACGTCTCAGATCTCTGTTTCCAGGGTGTGGTCAGCCGCATCGGCGGTGCCACCTATACTGACTTCCAGCAGGATCTGGTGAACCTGGCCAAGCGTGCCTGGCTGCAGCGTAAACCGCTGGAGCAGGGCGGCCTGCTGAAATACGTTCACGGTGGCGAATATCACGCCTATAACCCGGACGTGGTCGGTACGCTGCAGAAAGCAGTACAAAGCGGCGAGTACACTGATTATCAGCACTATGCGAAGCTGGTTAACGAGCGCCCGGTCGCAGCACTGCGCGATCTGCTGGCGGTAACGCCATCCGGCAGCGCCATCAGCATCGACGATGTGGAACCGGCGACCGAGTTGTACAAGCGTTTCGATACTGCGGCGATGTCTATCGGCGCGCTCAGCCCGGAAGCCCATGAGTCACTGGCTGAGGCGATGAACGGCCTTGGCGGCTTCTCCAACTCCGGCGAAGGCGGTGAAGATCCGGCGCGTTACGGCACCAAAAAAGTGTCCCGTATCAAGCAGGTTGCTTCTGGCCGCTTCGGTGTAACGCCTGCCTATCTGGTTAACGCTGACGTTATTCAGATTAAAGTTGCCCAGGGCGCCAAGCCGGGTGAAGGTGGTCAGTTGCCAGGTGACAAAGTTACCCCATACATTGCCAAGCTGCGTTACTCAGTACCTGGCGTGACGTTGATTTCACCTCCGCCGCACCACGATATCTACTCTATCGAGGATCTGGCGCAGCTGATTTTCGACCTGAAGCAGGTCAACCCGAAAGCGATGATTTCAGTGAAACTGGTTTCCGAACCAGGTGTAGGGACTATCGCCACCGGCGTGGCAAAAGCCTATGCAGACCTGATCACTATCGCCGGTTATGACGGCGGTACCGGTGCCAGCCCGCTGAGCTCCGTGAAGTATGCGGGCTGCCCGTGGGAGTTGGGCCTGGTGGAAACACAGCAGGCGCTGGTTGCCAACGGACTGCGCCACAAAATCCGCCTGCAGGTGGATGGTGGCCTGAAAACCGGGCGTGACATTATTAAAGCCGCCATCCTGGGTGCCGAAAGCTTTGGCTTTGGGACCGGCCCGATGGTGGCCCTGGGCTGTAAATACCTGCGTATTTGCCATCTGAACAACTGCGCGACCGGTGTTGCAACTCAGGACGAGAAGCTGCGTAAGAACCACTATCATGGTTTACCGTACCGCGTAACGAACTACTTTGAGTTCATTGCCCGTGAAACGCGCGAGATCATGGCCGAGCTGGGCGTGAAGCGCCTGGTGGACCTGATTGGTCGTACCGATCTGCTGACCGAGCTGGAAGGCTTCACCGCCAAACAGCAGAGTCTGGATCTCTCTGCCCTGCTGAAAACGGCTCAGCCAATGGCAGGTAAGGACGTGCACTGCACCGAGAGCAACCCGCCATTTGATAATGGCGTGCTGAACAAGGCGCTGCACGATCAGGCGATGCCATTTGTGGAAGCGAAGCAGAGCAAAACGTTCTACTTTGATATCCGCAATACCGACCGCTCCGTGGGTGCCACGCTGTCAGGTGCAATTGCGCTGGTGCACGGCGATCAGGGTCTGGCTTCCGATCCAATCAAGGCCCATTTCAGCGGCACCGCAGGCCAGAGCTTCGGCGTATGGAACGCAGGTGGCGTTGAGCTGACGCTGACCGGCGATGCTAACGACTATGTGGGCAAGGGAATGGCAGGCGGTATGCTGGCGGTGCGTCCACCGGTTGGTTCTGCATTCCGCAGCCATGAAGCCACGATTATCGGTAACACCTGTCTGTACGGTGCCACCGGCGGCAAGCTGTTTGCAGCAGGTCGTGCTGGTGAACGTTTCGCGGTGCGTAACTCCGGTGCCATCACCGTGGTGGAAGGCATTGGCGACAACGGCTGTGAATATATGACTGGTGGCATTGTCTGCGTACTGGGCCGCACGGGCGTGAACTTCGGTGCAGGGATGACCGGTGGTTTCGCTTACGTTCTGGATGAAGACGGTGAATTCCGTAAGCGTGTGAACCCGGAGCTGGTTGAAGTGCTGAGCGTTGACAACCTGGCCATCCACGAAGAGCATCTGCGTGGCCTGATCACCGAGCACGTTCATCACACCGGTTCCTCACGTGGTGAAGAAATCCTGGCGAACTGGCCAGCCTGGTCGTCTAAATTCTCGCTGGTTAAACCAAAGTCCAGTGATGTGAAGGCATTGTTGGGTCACCGTAGTCGTTCCGCAGCGGAGCTGCGGGTGCAGGCGCAGTAAGAGGTCACGATGAGTCAAAACGTTTATCAATTTATCGACTTGCAGCGCGTCGATCCGCCGAAGAAGCCGCTCAAAATCCGCAAAATTGAATTTGTGGAGATTTACGAGCCCTTCTCTGAAAGCCAGGCGCAGGCGCAGGCCGATCGCTGTCTGTCGTGCGGTAACCCGTATTGCGAGTGGAAGTGCCCGGTACACAACTACATTCCTGACTGGCTGAAGCTGGCGAATGAAGGCCGGATCATCGAGGCCGCCGAGCTGTCACACCAGACCAACAGTCTGCCGGAAGTCTGCGGGCGCGTTTGCCCGCAGGATCGCTTGTGTGAAGGTTCCTGCACGCTGAACGATGAGTTCGGTGCGGTGACCATCGGTAATATCGAGCGCTATATCAATGACAAAGCGCTGGAGATGGGCTGGAAACCAAACCTGGACGGCGTGAAGCCAACCGGCAAGCGCGTGGCAATTATCGGTGCCGGTCCGGCTGGCCTGGCCTGTGCCGATGTGCTGACCCGCAATGGCGTGAAAGCGGTCGTTTATGACCGCCACCCTGAAATCGGTGGCCTGCTGACCTTCGGTATTCCGGCCTTTAAGCTGGAAAAAGACGTGATGACCAAACGCCGTGAGATTTTCTCCGGCATGGGTATCGAGTTCAAACTGAATACCGAAGTAGGCCGCGACGTACAGATGAGCAACCTGCTGGCAGATTTTGACGCCGTGTTCCTCGGCGTCGGGACCTATCAGTCGATGAAAGGCGGACTGGAAAATGAGGATGCAGAAGGCGTTTATGATGCTCTGCCTTTCCTGATTGCCAACACAAAACACACCATGGGCTTCTCCCACACGGAAGACGAGCCTTACGTCTCGATGAATGCTAAACGAGTGGTGGTTCTGGGTGGCGGTGATACGGCGATGGACTGTCTCCGCACTTCAATTCGTCAGGGCGCAACGCACGTGACCTGTGCCTATCGTCGTGACGAAGAGAACATGCCAGGCTCACGCCGCGAAGTTAAAAACGCGCGTGAAGAAGGTGTGGAATTCCAGTTCAATGTGCAGCCGCTGGGCATTGAAATAAACGGCAACGGTCGCGTATCTGGCGTGAAAATGGCCCGGACCGAAATGGGTCAGCCTGATGCCCACGGCCGCCGCCGCGCTGAAATCGTGGCTGGCTCAGAGCACGTGGTGCCTGCCGATGCGGTGGTGATGGCGTTTGGTTTCCGTCCGCACCAGATGTCCTGGCTGGAGCAACATAGCGTCGAGCTGGACTCTCAGGGCCGGATCATCGCCCCTGAAGGCAGTGAAAATGCCTTCCAGACCAGCAACCCGAAAATCTTCGCCGGTGGCGATGCGGTTCGCGGTTCCGACCTGGTGGTCACCGCCATCGCCGAAGGTCGTAAAGCGGCTGAAGGCATCATGGACTGGCTGGAAGTGTAATCTGCCTGGCCATAAACAAGCCCGCCATCTGGCGGGTTTTTTTATATCGCTATTTCAGCCCCAGCCTTGCCGCCTGACTTGCCGCCAGCCAGCGCAAATTAGCGGTATTTCTTGTTGCTTACCTCAAAGACTTTACTACTTTCGCCGGATTCCCCAGTGCCAGCGCATAATCGGGTACGTCTTCATTCACGATGCTGCCTGCACCAACTACCGCATGCTTGCCTATCGTCACCCCTTTCAGGATAACCGCTCCCATACCGATCCATGCATGCTCTTTGATATGCACTGGTGCGGAAGTAATTCGTGAAGCCTCATCCCGGTCTCCTCTTCCCCGCAGCGGATGCCCACTGCTGTCCATTACTGTCACATTCGGACCAAAGATCACATGGTCTTCAATGGTCACCTGCTGGTATGCCACAATGGCCGTGCCCTGCAGAACAACATGTTGCCCAATAATGATTCTTCCTGACTCACGATCGTTTAATTTCACTACCGTCAGTTTTACCCGACCGCAATGAAAAGCCAGACGGTCCTGGGACTCAATATAAGCACCTTCACCGATGGTCACCGCCTCAGAAAAATCACTGATGTCGATGCCTTCTTTAACGTACTGGTGATCCTTCACCCAGGTTAGCGTAATCTCAGGTTTTCCCGAAATTTCGACATCCCCGCCCAGCAAAAAACAGTACTTCGCCACAGAAGAGTCATGACTGATATAAATATTCTCGTATAAAGGCATCGTTTTCTTCCCCATTCTGGTCTGCATACCTGGCGATCACTTTATTCAGGGAAAACTTACTCTCACCAAGATCGCAACCGTAGGATGAGGTCTGCCAGAGGTTATATTTCTGATGAGTTTTCTTGCCAGCATTTTCCGAACCTTGTTTACAGTCAGGAATATGTTTCTCATGGGAACAATGGACTGAGCAGATCCGCCGGTTAACGATAAAACGGTTATTTTGCAAAAACAGCCTTCCCCCAGATCAACATCCTCGCCGCCCCAACAGTTGAAGGCTTCATCAAACAGTCCTGCTTTCAATAGCTTTTTCCTCTCAGCCGGGACGTGACAGGTCCAGAAAATGTCAAAAGGGGCAGGCCAGGCAGAGACGTTATAGCCAAATTCATCATACTGGTCCTGTCGTATATCAACTGCTCCGCTACTCTCCAACTGACTGATAATAGCCTGAACGTTTTCAGCGTTGGCCGGAATATCAATATCTGCCAGCAGGTTATTCTCAGTTTCAAAGCCATAGACATAACCAATACAGACCGCAGGTACCCGGCTGTGCTAATGGACGCTGAGGAGGTTAACTAATGCCTGCTGCTGTAACAGTACTCCTGCATCAAGAAAAACAATTATCTCGCTCTCTACTGATGCAATATCAATATTCCTTGCCTTCCCGGCGCGAAAGCCACTATCAGCCTGCCAGTAATAACGAATAAGCTGTCGGTGCGGGAACATTAATTTCATTCTGCGAAAACTTCAATAATTTTAATCTTACCTGCATACAGTATTTTGATCAAAATCAACATCGCAAAAAGAACCTCCAATTTAACACCTATTAATTCCAGTTAATTTATCTTTTAATTTCACTCAGGTATAACGATTTTATCAGTATATAAAATAGCCACCTGGAAAATAAATGGAGCCCTAATAAAACCCATGCCTTGTAAATACTTTTAAGTTTTACTGATACAAAAATTAACTTAGATATAATTAACCATGATCCAAACCAGACCCGATAACGGATGGCCAAATACAGGCGAAAAAAAACCAGCCCTTAAAAGGACTGGTCTTTTGGCTAAATCTGAATCGCAGCGTTATTTCACCACGCGCAAAGCAGGACGGCTCCCGCGCGGTGGCGGTTCGTCGTCCGGGCCATCATCATCCTGTTCGCTGCTGTCGGGACGATCGCCATCAATAACAGACATCACGGTTTCCGGCGCGTCATCCTGCTGCGAAGCGGGATTATATTCCCCGGCTTCTTCGTAAACCGGCTCAGGCTCGAACATCGTTCCTGCGCCATTCTCACGAGCATAGATAGCCATTACCGCAGCCAGTGGCACCGTGACCTGACGAGGCACACCGCCAAACCGGGCATTGAAAGTCACTTCTTCATTGCCCAGTTCCAGATTGCCTACGGCACGTGGAGCAATGTTCAGTACGATCTGACCATCACGCGCATATTCCAGCGGGACCATCACGCCAGGCAGGTTGATATCCACCACCAGGTGAGGCGTCAACTGGTTATCCAGCAGCCAGTCGTAGAACGCCCGAAGCAGATACGGACGACGTGCGGTAAGTTGCGACATTTCCATCGTAATCAGCCCCGCGTTTGCAGGCGCATTTCACGTTCCGCTTCCGTCAGGGAAGCGAGGAAGGAATCACGCTCGAAGACACGTGTCATGTAACCTTTCAGCTCTTTTGACCCGGCACCGACCAGTTCAATGCCCATCTGTGGCAGACGCCACAGCAGCGGAGCCAGATAGCAATCCACCAGGCTGAACTCTTCGCTCATAAAGAACGGCGTACGGGAGAACAGAGGTGCGATCGCCAACAGCTCTTCACGTAGCTGTTTACGGGCAGCTTCAGCTTCCTGTGCCGTGCCGTTCTCGACTTTACGCATCAGGCTGTACCAGTCTTGCTCAACACGATGCATCATCAGGCGGCTTTCACCGCGAGCAACAGGGTAGACAGGCATCAGTGGCGGATGCGGAAAACGCTCATCAAGATATTCCATGATGATGCGGGATTCGTACAACGTCAGTTCACGATCAACCAGCGTCGGGACAGTACGGTACGGATTGAGGTCAATCAGATCCTGGGGCAGGCTATCCATTTCTACCTGCTCGATCTCTACGCTGACACCCTTCTCCGCCAGGACAATACGCACCTGGTGGCTAAAAATGTCAGTCGGACCAGAAAACAGCGTCATTACCGAACGTTTGTTGGCAGCGACAGCCATGTAAACCTCCAAGTTTATCCAGAAAATTACTGCGCAAGCCCGCCACGTGGCGATTAACCTGCTTAATAAAATGCCATTAACAGATATGAAGGCTGAGGCTCTCCCCTCATGCACGCTCACATCAATGCCCTGCTAATGGGCGCAAAGTGACAGACAGTTTACCAGATTTTAGACAGCTTGTGGGGGCAGGAATAAGGATTTGAGGGGAAAATGCCGTAACCTGTGGCGTTTTCACACTTTTGGCCGAAAGCCAAAAAGAAAAAACCCGGTGCAGGCACCGGGTTTTTCGATAATCGACTCTGCCTGAGCAGAATAAATTAACGTTTGGAGAACTGTGGACGACGACGTGCTTTACGCAGGCCGACTTTCTTACGTTCAACCTGACGAGCATCACGAGTAACGAAGCCAGCTTTACGCAGCTCCGCACGCAGAGACTCATCGAACTCCATCAGAGCGCGGGTGATACCGTGACGGATCGCACCAGCCTGACCAGAGATACCACCACCTTTAACGGTGATGTACAGATCGAATTTACTGACCATGTCCAGCAGTTCCAGCGGCTGACGAACTACCATGCGGGCAGTTTCACGACCGAAGTACTGTTCTAAAGAACGTTGGTTGATAACGATGTTACCACTGCCCGGCTTGATAAATACGCGAGCGGTAGAGCTTTTGCGGCGACCAGTGCCGTAGTTTTGATTCTCAGCCATTGCCTGTAATCCCGATTAAATGTCAAGAACTTGCGGTTGCTGTGCCGCATGGTTGTGCTCGTTGCCCGCGTAAACTTTCAGTTTACGGTACATAGCACGACCCAGCGGGCCCTTTGGCAGCATGCCTTTAACCGCGATTTCAATCACACGCTCAGGACGGCGAGCAATCATCTCTTCGAAGGTCGCTTGCTTGATACCACCGATGTGGCCGGTGTGATGGTAATAAATCTTGTCAGTACGCTTGTTACCGGTTACGGCAACTTTCTCAGCGTTCAGAACGATGATGTAATCACCGGTATCAACGTGCGGAGTATATTCCGCTTTGTGCTTACCGCGCAGACGACGAGCCAGTTCAGTCGCTAAACGACCTAAAGTTTTGCCTGTCGCGTCAACAACATACCAGTCACGTTGGACGGTTTCTGGCTTAGCTGTAAAAGTTTTCATCTAAAAGCTTACCCAAATTAAGTTACACGTTGGTGAAATCCCAAACGCTTGAATAAACGGTTGAGGCTCACACGACCATCTTGACCAGCAAGCCCACCCCTTCGGATAGAGTTACTGGAACACAAAGAGTTTTGGGAAAAAAACCTTTGTTGTAACGTGGGGTCGCAAGATTATAGAGAAGTCGCCCATAAAGCGCGACCCTTTTTTTCAATAAATGCACCCCGCCGCCCTGATTTTTCTCGCCTCAGGGCAGATGTGACAAATTGAGATATTCTTCGCTTTGCATCTCCTGCAGACGTGAGACGCAGCGCTGATATTCGAACTTCAGCCGGGCCCCCTGGTAGATCTCATACAGGGAGGCTTCAGCGGAGACTACCAGCTTTACATGCCGCTCATAAAATTCATCCACCAGCGCCAGGAAACGTCGCGCCTGATCTTCCGTTTTGTAGATCATCACCGGCACGTTAAACAGCAGCACGCTGTGGAAACGGCGGGAAAGTTCAATGTAATCATGCTGGCTGCGTCCTTCGCCACAAAGCGCGAGGAAATCCATAGCCACCACGCCGTCCGCAACGCCCAGCGTTGGCAGAGTGCGATGGTTAATCTCCAGCACCGGCTGCTCGGATCGCTCTTTGCCGCTCAGGGCAACAAACATTCGGTCCATCTCCTTCGCCGTGGCCTCGTTCAGCGGCATCATCCATAGATGAGCTGAGGTCAGGGTACGCAGACGGTAATCAATCCCGGCATCCACGTTCATCACGTCGCAGTGCTGTTTAATCATTTCAATCGCGGGCAGGAAACGCGCATGCTGCAAACCGTTGCGGTACAGATCGTCTGGTGGAATGTTGGAGGTGGCAACCAGAGTAATCCCTCTGGCGAACAGCGCCTCCATCAGCGTGCCTAACAGCATGGCATCGGTAATGTCCGAGACAAAGAACTCATCAAAGCACAACAGGTCAGTCTCACTTTTGAAACGATCTGCCACAATTAACAGCGGGTCACTCTGCCCCTGCAGCTGCGTCAGCTCCTGATGAACGCGCAACATAAAACGGTGAAAGTGCAGGCGTTGCTTACGTTCTCCAGGAATTGCCTGAAAAAACATATCCATCAGCCAGGTCTTTCCCCGGCCAACGCCACCCCACATATACAATCCCCGGGCCGGTGCTTGCGGCTGATCTTTCCCCTTCCCCATCAGCTTGCCAAATAACCCTTTAGCTGGCTGAGGTGGAGCGGGTTCGGAACGGGTCAGGGCCTGATAAATCCCGTCCAGACGGGTGACTGCTTCGCGTTGAACATCGTCAGGTTGATATTCACCCTTTTCCAGCGCCTGTTGGTAGAGCGCCAGAGGAGACGTCGTTTGCATAATTTATTCACATTCCCTGAAAAATTTGGAGCGTCAGGTGGTTGATTGTCGAAAAAAGGGCCGTTCTACACTAAGCGATGTAGCCTCAGGATTCCACTTCCATGAGATTAGCGGTTATAGTGGCTGGTAGTGAACTGGCAGAAGCCAGGCGTCCCTACGGAACAACGAAGACAACACGGGAGTTATTATGACCTGGGAATACGCGCTTATTGGATTGGTAGTTGGATTAATTATCGGCGCGGTAGCAATGCGTTTTGGTAACAGGAAACTGCGTGAGCAGCGGAGCCAGCAATACGAGCTGGAAAAAACCAAGGCCGAACTGGCTGACTACCGTGAAGAACTCACCAGCCACTTTGCCCAGAGCGCCGAGCTGCTGGACAATATGGCACGTGATTACCGCCAGCTTTACCAGCACATGGCGAAAGGATCGAATGACCTGCTGCCGAATCTGCCGGGTGAAAAGAACCCCTTTGCTTATCAGCTGACCGAGTCTGAAGCGGATAACGATCAGGTTCCGGTACAGATGCCGCGCGATTATCCTGACAGCGCCTCCGGCCTGCTGCGTGGCGACCGTGCTGCACGCGAGAAGTAAGAGTTTATTGAGGGCGCATCTGCGCCCTTTTTGTTTGTTGGCCCAGTCGCCGATGCAAAACCGTCAGGCAGCTGTCCGTCCGGATTGCTGAGTTCCCCCACTTTTTATCCAGGAGAGCGTCGAAGCGATGAAGAAGAAATCATTACTGTTAAGCGCATTAGCATTGAGTACTGGCATGAACCTGGCCGCAGCCCCAGCGGCAGTGGCGTCGCTTCCTGCACAAATTCAGGGACAACAGATGCCAAGCCTGGCGCCGATGCTGGAAAAAGTTTTACCTGCGGTGGTCAGCGTGCACGTGGAAGGAACCCAGACTCAGGCCCAGACGCAGGACATTCCTGAGCCGTTAAAACGTTTCTTCGGTCAGCAGGGCCAGGATGGAGGCGACTCGCAGCCTCAGCCTTTTGAGGGTCTGGCGTCCGGCGTGGTCATTAATGCCGATAAAGGCTACATCCTCACCAACAACCATGTGGTCAACGGAGCGGACAAAATCAGCGTCCAGCTTAGTGACGGCAGGGAGTTTGATGCCAAACTGATAGGGCATGACGAGCAAACGGATATCGCTCTGATTCAGGTCAGCGGAGCCAAAGGGCTGACTCAGATTAAGATTGCCGATTCCGACCAGCTGAAAGTCGGTGACTTTGCGGTGGCAATCGGCAACCCGTTTGGCCTTGGCCAGACTGCCACCTCCGGCATTGTCTCAGCGCTGGGTCGTAGCGGACTCAATCTGGAAGGGCTGGAAAACTTTATTCAGACCGATGCGGCTATCAACAGGGGCAATTCAGGCGGCGCACTGGTGAACCTGAACGGTGAGCTGATCGGCATCAACACTGCGATTCTTGCCTCTTCCGGCGGCAATATCGGCATCGGTTTTGCCATCCCGAGTAACATGGCGATGAACCTTGCACAACAGCTGATTGAATTCGGCGAAGTGAAGCGGGGCCAGTTGGGGATTAAAGGCACTGAAATGACCGCGGATATGGCGAAGGCGTTCAACGTTGATGCCCAGCGCGGTGCCTTCGTCAACGAAGTACTGCCAGATTCTGCAGCGGCGAAAGCAGGTATCAAAGCCGGTGACATCATCACCAGCCTTGATGACAAGCCAATCGACAGCTTTGCGGCACTGCGGGTGAAAATCGGCACCACCGCACCGGGTAAAGAGGTGAAGGTAGGCCTGCTACGCGAAGGCAAACCGCAGACCGTCACCGTCAAACTGGATGCCAGCAGCCAGACTTCTACCAACGCCGAGCAGATGACTCCAGCGCTGCAGGGCGCAACGCTGAGCGATGGTGCGACGAAAGATGGCAGCAAAGGGGTCAGCGTTGATACCGTGGATAAATCCACGCCTGCCGAACAGTTTGGCCTGCAGAAAGGGGACGTGATTGTCGGTCTGAACCGGACCCGCGTGCAAAACCTGGCGGAGCTGCGCAAGCTGCTGGAAGCGAAACCGCCGCTGCTGGCGCTGAATATAATCCGCGGCGATCAGAGCATTTACCTGCTTTTACGCTAAATAGCTAAATCATGAAGCGGACACCTGCGTGTCCGCTTAACTCATGCTATCCTGCCAACGTTCATTCACTCATCGTTTAAAGCCATGTTTCCTAAACTATTGCGTTCAGTGCTTCTTGGCCTCGTTGTGGCGGGTATTCTGCTGGCTGCAGTGCCGACACTGAGGATCGGCAGCGATTTTTTCAATCATAAAGATGACAGCATCGATGAGATGCCTGTCAGCTACAACTCTGCTGTCCGTCGCGCTGCTCCCGCAGTGGTGAATGTATATAACCGCAGCGCCAATGCTTCCGCTGATAATCTGGAAATCCGCACGCTTGGCTCAGGCGTGATTATGGATGGCCGCGGCTATATTCTGACCAACAAGCATGTCATCAATGATGCTGACCAGATCATTGTAGCGCTGCAGGATGGACGGATTTTTGAGGCCATGCTGGTCGGATCTGACAGCCTGACCGACCTCGCCGTCCTGAAAATTACGGCATCCGGCCTGCCGGTGATCCCGATCAATCCGAAGCGGATTGCGCATATCGGTGACCTGGTGATGGCCATCGGCAACCCATATAACATTGGTCAGACCGTCACCCAGGGCATTATCAGCGCCACCGGGCGCGTGGGTCTCAGCCCATCCCGCTACCAGAACTTCCTGCAGACCGATGCCTCCATCAACAAAGGAAACTCGGGTGGTGCGCTGATCAACTCTCTGGGCGAATTGATGGGCATTAACACGCTGTCGTTCGACAAGAGTAACGATGGCGAGACACCGGAAGGGATTGGCTTTGCAATCCCCACCGCGCTGGCGGCAAAAATCATGGATAAGCTGATCCGCGATGGCCGCGTAATTCGTGGTTTTATCGGCATCAGCGGCAGAGAGATCCCCCAGATGCACGGGCAAACCTCTGGCCTCGATCATCTGCAGGGGATTGTGGTCACCAACGTTTCGCAGGGCGGCCCGGCTGCCAAGGCGGGGCTGCAGGTTAATGATGTGATCACCAGTGTGAACCACAGGCCTGCCGTATCGGCACTGGAAACGATGGATCAGGTAGCCGAAATCCGTCCCGGTACGGTGATTGAGGTGGAAATCATCCGCAATGACCGCAAAATGACGCTGCCGGTGACCGTACTGGAATATCCGGGGAATTAAGTTCAGGCGGGGGAAAACAGTGGGCCAGGAGAACTCTGGCCCGACGCGGGTTTACTTAACAAACTCTTCGCCCAGCGTAATATCTTTCTTCAGCGTATCCAGCATGCCTTTCAGTGACTGCTCTTCATAAGCACTCAGCGCACCAATCGGTTTACGTTCCGCAATGCCATTCTTACCCAACAGCAACGGCTGAGAGAAGAAGCGGGCATGGGTTCCCTCACCTTCAACGTAAGCACACTCCACCACGTTACTTTCACCGTTAAGAGCACGCACCAGAGCAAGGCCGAACTGAGCTGCCGCCTGGCCCATCGACAACGTAGCCGATCCGCCACCCGCCTTGGCTTCCACCACTTCTGTACCGGCGTTCTGAATGCGTTTGGTCAGGTCAGCGATTTCCTGATCGGTAAAGCTCACGCCTGGGATCTGCGACAGCAGAGGCAGAATGGTCACGCCTGAGTGACCGCCCACTACCGGCACGTTCAGCTCTGACGGGTTTTTTCCCTTCAGTTCAGCGACAAAGGTATTGGACCGGATAATGTCCAGCGTGGTCACGCCAAACAGTTTGTTCTTATCGTACACGCCCGCTTTCTTCAGCACCTCGGCAGCAATCGCCACGGTAGTGTTCACCGGGTTAGTGATGATGCCAATCAGAGCTTTAGGACAAGTACTGGCAACCTGCTCAATCAGATTCCGCACGATACCCGCATTCACATTAAACAGGTCAGAACGGTCCATACCTGGCTTACGTGCCACACCAGCGGAGATCAGCACCACATCCGCGCCGTGCAATGCCGGAGTGGCATCTTCGCCACTGAAACCTTTGATTTTGACTGCCGTGGGGATATGGCTCAAATCGACGGCCACGCCTGGCGTAACCGGAGCAATGTCATACAGAGAGAGTTCTGAACCTGCCGGAAGCTGGGTTTTAAGCAGAAGTGCGAGAGCCTGGCCAATACCGCCAGCTGCGCCGAGAACTGCAACTTTCATCCTAAACTCCTTATTATAGTAAACATTAATTGCCGGGAATCCATCTGGTTATGAAGGTAGTCGACCCGTATGGTCTTAGCGAAAGCTTTCATTCTACTTTGCGCGGTGGCGCAGAGAATACAACGAAGCCGTGGAGATTGAACGCATAAAGTCAGGACGCACTTAGTTGCCCTTCACAGCAGCTGGCAGACAATGTCATTCGGCGTACAGTACAACTGTAACACTTATCAGGACAACATCAATTTTATAACATTCCGTTCACTTTTTAAGCAACACCCGCCGCCTTCAGAACATTTTTTCCCCGGCAAAGTTTGTTAGACTGCCGCTCCCGACGCTACGGATAGCAGCAGCCACCACTTCCCGTTTGCATAAACATTCACTTAATTGCATAATCATGTAATACCCTGCCAGGGGAATCTTTTTCTTTCTGACTTTTTTAGCGGGCACCTATGCGTAATCCATCAAAACAAGAAGATCTGATTAAGGCGTTCAAGGCCTTACTAAAAGAAGAGAAGTTCAGTTCTCAGGGCGAGATTGTTGCGGCGCTGCAGGAGCAGGGCTTCGAAAATATCAACCAGTCCAAAGTTTCACGCATGCTGACCAAGTTTGGTGCTGTCCGCACGCGCAATGCAAAAATGGAAATGGTGTACTGCCTGCCAGCCGAGCTGGGCGTACCGACCACCACCAGCCCGCTGAAGAACCTGGTGCTGGATATCGATCATAATGATGCGCTGATTGTGATCCACACCAGCCCGGGCGCCGCGCAGCTGATTGCCCGCATGCTGGACTCACTGGGCAAGCCGGAAGGGATCCTTGGCACTATTGCCGGCGATGACACCATCTTTATTACCCCGGCACGCCACGTGACCATCAGGCAGCTGCTTGACTCGGTGATGATGCTGTTTGAACAAGAGTTATAAGTAGATGCAATTAAACGCATAGCTTTAACCTTCAACTAACCGCAATGCATCATCAGCTTTTCCAGAAGCCGGCATCCGCCGGCTTTGCTTTATCTTCCCCTCCCCAGCCGCCATATCAGCATGATGCACTGCCCTGGAGCGTAAAAAGCAGTGGTTAAAAGGATGTATAACCGTCTCGTAGCGTGATCGACCACAGATTAGCGCACAAATGGTTAAATTCACATATCCCGATGTTTTTACATGCATTTAACATGATAAGGGTAAATTATAAGCATTTTTTATAACTGAAGGTTATTAAAAACAAGTGTATTGGCTAAGTATCGCAACAAAATATTATTAGCATGCTATTAATTTTTTACGTTATCAGATCTATACTTGTTTTCGTGATGCGAATCACACAACGCAAAAAGATAAAAACAGACGACGAGGAAAATATCATGAACGTTAAAACTACCATTGCAACTTTGAGTGTTATTTCTGCCCTGTCTTTTGGTGCTTTTGCAGCTGATTCTGTCAATGCAGATCAGGCGCAAAACATGCAATCAATCGGCACCGTCAGCGTCAGCGGCGTGACCGCGTCCCCAATGGATATCAACGCTCAGCTGAATCAGAAAGCTGATGCTCAGGGCGCATCTGCTTATCGTGTTGTAGAAGCCTATGTAAACGGCAACTATCACGCCACCGCAGAGCTGTACAAATAACAGAAGTTTCGCAAGACAAAGAGTTAGTCAGACATAAAAAAGGTAACCCCAAGAATAATAAACGCTTTTTAGCCCTTTCGGTTACCGCCCCCTCATCTGGAGCATTGATCATGAAAACCAAAATAGCAATCGCAGTCCTCGGCCTGGCCTCAGTTCTCTCGTTCGGTGCTAATGCCGCACACCTGGTGACTGACCAGCAGGTACAGGACCAAAACCTGCAGTCAATGGGCACCATTAGCGTAAGTGGTATCGATGGCGCACCGACTGATATCCGTCATGAGCTTTCTCTGAAAGCCGACGCTCAGGGCGCATCATCTTACCGTGTGGTAGAGGCCTACAATAACGGCAACTATCACGCTACTGCAGAACTGTATAAATAAGTCCGGCACTGACGCGGACGTACTGAAGCGTCCGCCCGTGACATCGACGACCTGGTCATGATGTTGAAACCCGCAGGTTGTTGAACACAATGAGGAGAAGATTATGAAAATCAAAACAACCATCGCTGCATTGAGCTTGCTGTCAGCTGTCTCTTTTGGCGCTTCTGCTGCCCAACTGGTTAATGCTGAACAGTCAGAAAATCTGCAATCTGCGGGGACAATTACTTTAAGTGGTGTGGCCGGTGCGCCAATGGATATCCGTCAGCAGCTGTCACAGAAAGCGGATCGGCAGGGTGCCAGCGCCTATCGTGTTGTCGAAGCACGTAATGACGATACCTGGCACGTGACCGCCGAGCTGTATAAGTAATTCCTCGTCGGCGGGCTGTGTCGAAAGCAGCCTTTGACGAACCCTTTGGCCCCGCTCGCGGGGCCCTTTTTGTCACTGCATGTCTTAACGAACGTTGAAGCGGAGCTGTCCCTCCAGCTCCTCTTCAGCTTCATCAAACAGTAAAATCAACGCGCCATACCGCCTCTTCTGCCCCGTTCCCAGATGAATAAACTCAATTTCTAACGGCAGCGGCAGCAACTCTGCATTCACCACGTCCCACAAACTGTCCAAATCGCAGACTGCTCTGTCAGCCAGTGCAAAGCGTTCGCTGAACTGGCGATAAAAATGGGCCTGGTCGACAATTTCGTCAAAATCAAAAATCTCTGTTCTCATGCTGGCTGCTCCACAAGGCAATCAGTCGGGCGACCTGCAGGCCGCCCGGTGAGTTACAGTCCCCCGATGTGCAGGGCCTTCACTTCCATAAATTCTTCCAGACCCAACACCGAACCTTCACGGCCCAGTCCTGATTCCTTCACGCCGCCAAAGGGGGCCAGCTCGGTGGACACCGCACACTCGTTAATGCCGACCATGCCACTTTCCAGCGCGGCAGAAACACGGAAGACACGCTGCAGATTTTGCGTATAAAAGTAAGCTGCCAGGCCAAACTCGGTGTCGTTAGCACGACGGATCACATCCTCTTCATCATCGAAGCGGAAGCAGGCTGCCACCGGGCCAAAGGTCTCTTCTCGCGACAGCATCATTTTTTCGTTGGCTTCCGCAATCACCGTTGGCTGCCAGAAGTTCCCTCCCAGCGCATGGCGGGCACCGCCCGCGACAATTTTACCGCCGTTAGCCACCGCATCGCGCACGTGTTCTTCCACTTTCTCTACTGCAGCCGCTTCGATCAGCGGGCCGACAGTCACACCCTCATCCATGCCGTTCCCCACTTTCAGCCTGGCGACCTCTTCCGCCAGCTGGCTGACAAAACGATCGTAGACGCTGTTGTGGATATAGAAGCGGTTGACGCTGACGCAGACCTGCCCGGCATTGCGGAATTTGTTGGCAATTGCCCCTTTCACCGCAGCATCGATGTCGGCATCGTCAAACACGATATAAGGCGCATTGCCGCCCAGCTCCATAGACACTTTTTTCATGGTGTCGGAAGCGTTGCGCATCAGCAGCTTGCCGACCTGAGTTGAACCGGTAAACGAAATTTTCCGGACGGCTTTACTCGCCATAATCGCATCGCTGATGGCATGAGTATCACCGGCAACCGCATTAAGCACACCGTCCGGTACACCCGCTTTTTTCGCCAGCGCCAGCAGAGCAAAAGCCGACAGCGGCGTGTTATTGGCCGGTTTGATAATACCGGTACAGCCAGCTGCCAGCGCGGGTCCCAGTTTACGGGTCAGCATTGCCATCGGGAAATTCCACGGCGTGATAGCCGCAACCACACCAATTGGCTCACGGGTAGCCAGAATGCGTGAACCCGGTTTAGCGGGAGGAATAATTTCGCCATTGGCACGCTTGGCCTGCTCGGCAAACCACTGAATAAAGCTGGCGGCGTATTCCACTTCGCCCTCTGCTTCTTTCACTGGCTTACCCTGTTCCGCCGTCATCAATTTGCCCAGCCACGCTTTGTTATCAATCATCAGCTGATACCAGCGATAAAGGATTTCACTGCGCTCTTTGGCTGTTTTTGCCCGCCAGGCCGGGAAGGCTTTCTCTGCGGCAGCAATGGCTTGTTCAGTTTCACTTTTACCGGCTTTCGCCACCTGGGCAATGACTTTTCCGGTGGCGGGATTGAGTACGTCAAAGGTGGCCGCACAGCGCTGCCACTGGCCTGCTGCAAAATAACCGGTCTGGTACAGTTCGTGGTCCTGTAGGGAGGTGCTCATCATTTTCTCCTGAGTGGTTTGCCATCCTGATGACGTAAGTATAGATGGCGACCTTTATGACTGTATGAACCACACCAGGAGAAAGAGAAATGGGAAAGCGCTGATAGCCGGAGATATCAGCGGTAAGTCAGATTTGGATGAGGGTATTCTGGTACTTTTTCAGCATCAAAGCCAGGCGCTGCACCGGCTCGGTGACGCTCAGCGGCGCTTCATAATGCTCAAGCTTTCGCTGGTAAGTCTCCAGCTCCGCCAGCAGACGCTCAAAGTAGTGCAGCCGCTTTGCATCCGTGCCCGCAGCGATCACGCGGTCGGCAGTATGCCTCAACTGTTTGTGAAAGGCAGAGAGATCGCTGTTAATCGGGATTTCCGCACCGCGCAGGCGTTGATGCCCGATAATCAGCGTCAGGGCAATACGAAACTTATCGACATCGCCCGGGAACATATTCAGCAGCATAAACAGCTGGTGATACAGCACAGGCAGATGGTTTTCACGGCGTCTGGCCTGATTGGTGGTCATCGCGGCAACCGCAGCATACATAAAGCGGTTAAGCAAAGTCCGGCCCACGCGGGCTTTTGAAGTATCACGGATCAGCAAAATAACCAGCAGCGCCAGGAAGCAGCCAATGGCCTGCCCGAGCGCGTTATCCAGAAAAGCGCTGACGTTAAAGGTCATTGGATTATCAAGGGTGATGATATTGATGGTACCCACCAGCGCTCCCAGCGTGCCGATCTGCCGCCGCTGAATCAGGATCCCACCAATAAATGCCATCACTCCCAGCGCAATACACAACAGCAACATACTCTGTTGAGTGCCAGGCATGATCACCATGTAGTACAGCGATCCCATTGGGATAGCAAAGATCATCCCGTACAGGAAGTCCTTCGCCATCATCAGCGGGTTCGGCATACGCATGGCCAGCGCGGTGATCACTGCGATCATCACCATCGCACCGCTTCCGGAGGTCCAGCCGCTCCACAGCCAGAACAGCGATCCAATCGCCGTCGCCACAAAGGTGCGGAGCCCATTGATCAGCGCGTGGCGGGACTCAGCGGAACGCATTTTAACCACAGGTTCCCTGACCAGCACGCCTTCTTCAATCCGGCTGATGCTGCTGTTGGTATGGATCCCTTTCATCAACAGCAGATAACGGCTGGCCGCACCAACCCAGTTGCTGATAGTCACCGGCGTGTTCTTGCTGCCGCTGGAGGTGATCACCCGGCGCATGATCTTCATGCGCTTGTGGATATCACTGACGTTCTCAACCGGCTTCTCAAAGAACACATGAAACTGGGGTGGGACATATTCCTGCCGGGTGTTCTGGATCAGGAAAGTTTCACAGGCCTGAGTAATCAACGTCAGCGCGAGGGTGTTGAGCGCGCGCATTCGCCGGTCAACTTTCTGCCAGCGTCCGGACTCCATCAT
This sequence comes from Erwinia sp. 009765445, assembly GCF_058137865.1. NCBI lineage: Bacteria > Pseudomonadati > Pseudomonadota > Gammaproteobacteria > Enterobacterales > Erwiniaceae > Erwinia > Erwinia sp. 009765445. The sequence continues at coordinate 32,290 of NZ_JBYUWC010000014.1, read as the reverse complement.
CAGATAGCTGCGCATGCCATTCAGCGCGGTGGTGCGGCGGACCAGCGCAGTCCAGGCTCTGTCGACCTCTTCTTTATCACCGTGGGCGACGCACAGCTGCATCAGCTGGTACTGAGCCACCAGCAGACTGTCAATTTCCCGGTCAATATCTTGTTTAATCGAGCGCGGAGAAAACAGCATGTCCGCCAGGATCGCACAAACGATGCCGATAATGATTTCACTGCAGCGCTCAACCGCAAACTGGGGTGCCAGTAGCACCGAGCCGTTGGCGTCGACGCTGACCACGATAATCAGCGCAGTATACCCTGCCAGTCCGAGAGCGTAGGAGTTATCAACCTTAATCAGTGAAGAGAGCCAGACGCAGAAACCGGCCCAGAGACAGCACAGCAGCAGCATAAGAGCGGGTGCACGAATGGTGGCGATCATAATCGCCAGCGCGGCGATACAGCCGAGGAAGGTTCCGACAATACGCAACATGCCGCGGTGGCGGAGCGCCCCGGAGAAGGGATCGCCCCCGGCAGCAAATGCCGTACCACCCGCCACGATACAGGCTGTCATCACGGCCCAGCGTGGCGTTTCCAGATTGAAATGAAAGCCGATCAGCAGCGCCAGCAAAATGGCAAAGGTCAGCTTGCCCGGAAAGCGTAAGCGATGCCACTCCATACGCTTAGCCGAACTCGCGCAGACGGTGCATCAGCTTCATCATCGGCGACATCTGGTCAGGACGGCGATCTTCCGCCCCCGTTACTACCACGGTCGCCGTGGTCCCTGAAGGGTAAAGGTTACCTTCCTGCTCATCCAGGTGAATACGTACCGGGACACGCTGTGCCAGACGAACCCACTCAAGATTGGAGTCGATGGTCGCCATCCCTTTCGCATCAATGGTGCTGCTGCTGTTGGTCACCCCTGCGGCAATACTGTCGACCGTACCGTGCAGCACGCGGTTACTTCCCAGCGGCGTAATTTCCACGCGATAGCCAGGGCGCACGCCATCCAGCTTGGTCTCTTCCATATAGGCCAGCACGTAGAAAGTATGCTGCTGAACCAGCGCCACAGCGGTAGACCCCCGGGTAATAAATTCGCCACGATAGACGTTGAGGTTGGTCACCCAACCATCGGCAGGCGCTTTGACCACGGTGCGATCCAGATCCAGTCTGGCAGTATCGCGGGTGGCAATCGACTTAGCCAGCTGGTGTTCGCTGGTCTGATAGTCGTTGTTTGCCTGATCGATAGCCTCACGGGACATAGCTGACACGCCCAGTTGATTACGGCGGGTTGCTTCACGGCGTTTCTCGTTGACCAGAGCTTGATAGTAGGCCACATCCGCTTCCGCTTCATCCAGCGCCTGCTGATAGCGCGGCTGATCGACAACAAACAGTACCTGGTCTTTCTTCACCAGCTGGTTGTCGCGCACGCGGACATCGGAAATCAGGCCGCTGACGTCTGGGGCGATTGCCACCACGTCGGCAGTAAATTTGGCGTCTCGGGTCCAGGGGGATTCGGTATAGAACACCCAGGCGCGGAAAATGACAATGACAGCAATGATGACCAGGATGATGGTAATGGCGAATCGGGAAATCTTTCTAGTTAGCGCTTTCACTATGACCTCAGACAAACAATCGGGAAACCAGGTAGAACAGGCAGCAGTACAGGGCTGTGTTAAATAAAGCGGGATGCCAGACCAGGTCATAGATCCCGGTGGGCGTGATCAACCTGCGCACCAGCCAGAACAACAGTAATGATACGATGATTTCAAAAAATATGGGCGGGAAGGAGAGCCCAAATATCACAATTACCGGAAGCACACTCATCTCTTATCCTTGTCAGTACCTTACCGGGTACGCTTTACGCCACACGCAACTTACCTCCCGGGGTCAGGAGGCCGCTGGTTAACAGGTGATGATGATGGAATGACCGACCAGCAGTCAGATAATCATAACCGGCGCTCTTTGAATAATAGCGTATTCAGGAGCCAGCACTTTGACGAGTTGAATGACGGAACGGTAGCCCGACGATGCTATAGTAACGCGGCTGACTATATGTTTTCTACCAAATGTGATCTAAATCACTTTTAAGCCAGAGTTAATAATGGAAAGACTGAAAGGCATGTCCGTGTTTGCACGGGTAGTTGAACTGGGTTCCTTTACGGCGGCGGCCAATCAGATGCAAATGAGCGTCTCGGCCGTCAGCCAGATCGTGGCGAAGCTGGAAGATGAGCTTCAGGTCAAACTTCTCAACCGCAGTACCCGCAGCATCGGGCTGACCGAGGCCGGAAAGATCTACTTCCAGGGCTGTCGGCGGATGATGTCGGAGGCGCAGCAGGTTCATGAGCAACTTTACGCTTTCAACAATACGCCGGTAGGCACGCTACGGATCGGCAGCTCGTCGACTATGGCTCAGAACGTGCTGGCGAATATGACCTCGGAAATGCTGAAAGAGTATCCGGGGCTGACGGTGAATCTGGTCACCGGCATCCCGGCTCCGGACCTGATCGCTGACGGGCTGGATTTGGTGATCCGCATGGGTGCACTGCAGGATTCAAGCCTGTTTTCCCGGCGGCTTGGCTCAATGCCGATGGTGGTCTGCGCGGCAAAAAGCTACCTGGCGCAACACGGCACGCCGGAGAAGCCTTCTGATATTGGCAATTTTTCCTGGCTGGAATACAGCGTACGGCCGGACAATGATTTCGAACTGACCGCGCCGGAAGGGATCTCTACCCGCCTGTCGCCACAGGGCAAGTTCGCCACAAATGATTCTCAGACGCTGATCCGCTGGCTGGTTGCCGGCAGCGGTATCGCCTACGTGCCGCTGATGTGGGTCATTGATGAGATTAATGCAGGCAAGATTGAGATCCTGTTTGCACATTATCAGTCAGATCCACGCCCGGTTTATGCGGTTTACACGCAGAAAGACAAGCTGCCGCTTAAGGTGCAGGTATGCATTAACTATCTGACGGAGTATTTCGACAAGGTCGCGGATGTGTATCAGGAGTATCGACAGGAATAAGCAGGGAACGGAAGGAGCGAAGAAATTCGCTCCTTTAAAGCAGATGTGCCCACAGCCTGAAATAGCGGGAATTATTCCGCCCTTGCAGTCAAATCAGGCAGTGCCGCCCACGGTCAGCTTGTCCAGCTTCAGCGTAGGCTGGCCCACGCCAACTGGCAGGCTCTGTCCCTCCTTGCCGCAGACGCCCACGCCTTTATCCAGCGCCAGGTCGTTCCCGACCATCGAGATCTGCTGCATTGCCTCAATACCCGAGCCAATCAGCGTGGCCCCTTTCACCGCTTTGGTCACTTTTCCCTTCTCTATCAGATAGGCTTCTGAAGTGGAGAAGACAAATTTACCGGAAGTGATATCCACCTGACCGCCACCAAAGTTTGGCGCATACAGGCCGTAGTCAACGCTTTCGATAATATCCTGCGGGGTGGACTTTCCTGCCAGCATGTAGGTATTGGTCATGCGCGGCATTGGCAGATGCGCATAAGATTCACGACGACCGTTACCGGTAGGCTTAACTCCCATCAGACGGGCGTTAAGTTTATCCTGCATATAACCTTTCAAAATACCTTTCTCGATCAGCACGTTGTACTGTCCGGGCACGCCTTCATCATCCACTGCCAGCGAACCGCGCAGCCCGTCAATGGTGCCATCATCCACTACGGTGCACAGCTCGGAGGCGACCAGCTTGCCCATCTGACCACTGAAGACGGAAGTGCCGCGACGGTTAAAGTCACCTTCCAGGCCATGACCCACCGCTTCATGCAGCAGTACGCCCGGCCAGCCCGCACCCAACACAACCGGGATCGTCCCTGCCGGAGCGGCTACGGCGTTCAGGTTGACCAGCGCCATACGCACGGCTTCACGCGCCCAGGCTTCAGCACGGACTTCACCGGACTCATCAGCCAGGAAAAATTCGTAGCCGAAACGACCACCGCCGCCGCTGGAACCCCGCTCACGCTTGCCGTCTTCTTCAACCTGCACGCTGACAGAAAGGCGAACCAGCGGGCGAACGTCAGCTGCCAGCGTGCCGTCAGTGGCAGCCACCAGCACCATCTCATACACGCCACTCAGGCTGGCGCTGACTTCATGCACTCGCTTGTCAGCAGCACGGGCCACGGTATCTACCCGGTGCAGCAGGGCAATTTTTTCTTCACGCGACAGGCTTTGCAGCGGATCAACCGTTGGATAGAGCTGACGGTTCATTACCGCGCCAAGAGTATGGGACTTGCCATTCCCCTGCTCGCGCACAATGCTCCGGGCTGCCGTGGCGCTTTGTGTCAGGGCATTGAGGGTAATCTGGTCTGCATAGGCAAAACCGGTTTTCTCACCGCTGACGGCACGAACACCGACGCCCTGATCAATATTCCAGGAGCCATCTTTGATAATGCGGTCTTCCAGCACCCAGGTTTCATGGAAGCTGGATTGAAAATAGAGGTCAGCATAGTCCAGCTTACGTTCAGAAAGCTGGCCGAGAAGGGAAAAGAGATCGGCTTGATTAATGTTATTAGCAGTCAGTAACTGCTCACTTACCAGATTCAGACTCATGTATTCTCGCTCTGTTTGGATGAGCCAGTCATCGCTGGCATTGCATCTCTATAGCCTGAGGCAATTCCCCTGTAACGTCAAATTCACTTCGCGCTCTTTTCACGCGGCTTGCGCAGCACTTCATCAATCTGCGGCTTATCGATTGGACCGGAAATATGGTAGCGCAACACGGAAATTTTGTTCCACAGGGGACTCAGTACCTTACTGGCAGCAAAAACCGCAGCTCCCACCACCGGATTAACGGCAAAAGCTGCCGCTACACCGACGGTAGCAGAAATCTCCGGTGCCACTACCGCTTCCATATCAATCTGGCGCTTCACCAGATCGACTTTCCCCTGCATGGCGATATCGGCTTCCAGGCCATCCACCAGCAGGTTATCGGTATGCATCACCCCTTTTTCAATCCACGCCGTCCCGTTGATCGAGTCATAGTAGAAGCCCTGACCAAAGGTGCCAGTGAAATCGAGGCGCAGTTTTCTCAGCAGCGCATCGAAGCTCACCAGCCGCAGCAGCTGCCCGGCACGGCCGGTATTCACATCCGCAATCTGCCCGGCACCCAGATGGGTTTTCATCACGCCGCTGAGCGTGGACTCAGAAGGCTGCCAGGGCGCTGACTGCCAGTGTAGATCGTAATCAATGTTAAACGACGAGCCCCGCAGCGGCGTATTCATGCCAAACCAGTTAGTAGCATCGTTGATTTTATTGCCGCTCAGCACGCCTTTCAGTGCGGTACGCTGTGAGCCAGGACGGTTGACCCATTCACCTGCCACCGTCAGGCGGGAGTTGCCGGTATCGATCAGGCCATTTTGCAGGGTCAGCGTATCGCGGTCGTGGCTAAGATTGGCGGCTATACGGCCAAACTTTTGCCCGCGCAGCCAGCACTCATCACAGGAGAGATTCAGCGCTGGCCAGCTGCTGAAATTAACAGAAGTTGCGTTGTCAGGTAGAGGTGAAGAACCTCCGCCACCGGACCACTGCGGGTTGTAGTAAAGATAGTTAAGGTGGGCAACCCACGGCGAACGCGAATTCATCAGCAGCTGGCCGTTAATCTCTTTCCCTTTCGCCTGAATCTGGGTATCGCCGGAGACGGTCTGGCTCAGGGTGGCGTCCAGGTCATGCCACTGCTGTCCGCCCAGCGTCAGTGCTGGCGTGCGCAGTGTAATATCGCCCGGCACATAGGCGCGCCCCGCAGCACTCTGACCAGCACCTGTGCTATCGCCACCACTACTTCCAGCCCCCATCAGGCCCAACCAGGCTTCCCCGTCCAGCGGCGGCAGGTTCAGTACCATGCCACGCGAGTCCGGCAGCGGCGGAGTTTTGGTGGCGTTGTTTTCCCAGATACCACGATCGACACGCAGCTGTTTACCCAGCAGCCATTTACTGTTAAAGCGGTGCTGATTGCCCACCACGCCGCTCAGTTCGAAGCCGTTAAGATTCCCTTTGGCATTCACTTTCACCGGCATCGCCGCATCCTGCTGCTTGTCCAGCGGAGAAGGTAAGTGACTGCTCACATTCTTCAGATCACCCGCCATCGTTACCTGGTAGTCCGCACCTCCGCCATGCGGCAGGTTAATCAGCACGTTGCTTTGCCAGCTGGCGCTGCCAGCCAGTTTCTGCCGCAGCGCCGCAGGCACCACGTCCATTTTGCCCGGCTGCCAGTCACCTTTCAGATCGACGCCAATCTGGTAATCCCTGTCGCCTTCTTTAGTATTGAAACTGACGTTAACCGGCTGGCCGAACCAGTTGCCGGTCAGCGGCCCGCTCTGCAGGTCGCCATTATCATAGGTGAAGCGTCCGCTGAGCTGTTCGATGGTGCTGCTGAGTGGTTTAATCAGCAGTGAGTTGTTATCCAGATTCACATCGCCTGTCGCTCTGACCAGCCTGCCGTTTAGCGGGATATCAAGATGTAAGTGACCACTTACATCCCCGCCAATTTGCAACTCGTCAAGGGCGGCACCCAGTGTCGGCTTAAGCGGCGTCTGATTGAAATACTTACCCACCTCTGTTCCGGCACCGCGGATATCACCGTCGATGATCAGCTTCTCTTTCAGGTAGTCCGCGATCACCGCCGAAACGTCTCTGGCCTGAACATTCCCCAGCGTCGTCTGGTCGGCCTTCATAAACAGGCCGTCATTGACGAAGTCCAGATTGATATCGAGATCCTGAAGGTCAGGCCAGCCCGGCTGGAATTGATAGGTTGCCTGCTTCAGCGGCACCCAGACCTCAAACATGCCGTCATTGTGTTTGAAGGGGAACAGATGCGGATTACCGGCGAAGATCAGCGAGGCGTTCTGCACCTGCCCGCCTTTAATCGCTCCGCTGAGGTAGTTCACCAGCGAGGTGCCCATCAGGGATTCCGGGAAGTAACGCCAGGCGTCACCCGCATTGGTTACATTGATGCCCGCCAGAATACTCAGCCGCGGTTCCTGACCTTTCGCCTGCGTATAGGTGAAATCCCCTTTCGCCCACAGCGAGCGGGACTTTACATCCAGCTGATGACCAGCCAGCGTCAGGTGATCCTCGCCATACTGCCAGTTGACCGAGCCCGTGGCCTGCTGGATCTCCAGCGGCGCGCGAAACATTGAACCATAAGGCAGGCTGGCATCATTCAGGTTAATGTCCAGCTTCCCGTCAGCCACGCCACCGCTGGCGGAGCCGCTGAGATGCTCCATTCCCGGCAACAGCTCCCAGTGCTGCCAGCTCAGATCTTTCCAGCTGGCCTGAAAACGGCTTTTTTCCGGCTGCTGAACCGGAATATCCACTGCCAGTGCCTGCAACTGGCCGCGAGGCTGCAGGGAACGCCAGTTTTCCAGCAGGGCTGGGGAAAGTTTCGAGAACAGTGGGATCAGCGCATCCAGTCGCTCCAGCTGCAGATTGGTCGCGCGGACACGCACCTCCTGATGATGATCCGGCCCCGGCAGCTGAGTGTCTTCGGGCAGCCACAACAGCGAAAACATCCCTTTCGACCATGGCTGACCATCGGTGACCAGATTGGTTTGCGGCACTTCAACACGCCAGCCACCGTTATAGCGCGCCACGTGAGCAGTAACGTTATCCACCGTCAGCTGATGAGATTGCTTATCTCCCTGCCAGCGAGCGCCGCCCTTCTTCAACTGAACGTCACCGTCAAAGATTTCACCGTCTTTCAGGCTCAGCCAGCCTGCCAGGCTGAAACGCGCGCTGTCCAGGGTGGTATTGTCCCGCATCCACTGGCCCAGCCACGGTTTTACATCCACATCATCGGCCTGCATCCACGCCCGGCCAGTATCGAGATAGCCATTGGTATCGCTGAGATCGAGACGGACCTGCACCACCCCATGCTGCCCGGTAAAGCTGGACAGGCTGACCAGCCCCTCTGCACGGTGACGGTTTTTCTCATTCAGCCAGGTCAGCTGTGGGATATCCAGCCTGGCACGCTGGCCGGAAGGCGTGACAAAGCTGATCTGGCTCTGGCGCAAATCAAAATGGTCAAACTGTCGCAGAAAGAGATCGCTGAACTCCCCCGGCTGGAGCTGCATCTTATTGTCGCCGCCGGAGGTCAGAGGGGTGTTGGTGACCAGATTAAGATCGTAAAACGTGAGATTACGGAACTGCCAGCGCAGGTGAAGCAGAGATTGCCAGACGTCCAGCGCCAGCGTAATCCGGTCAACCTTCAGCGTGCCCTGATCCTTCAGCCCGACATTAAGAGAGTGGATCTCCAGCACCGGACCAAAGTTTTCCCAGCGGCCGTTAAGCTCGCTGGCCTGTACCGGCATGCCGATAGCGGAAGAAACCTGCTGCAGGATAGGTTCACGCCAGCCATTCATATGCGGCATCAGCAAACGCAGCCCACTGACCATCAGCGCGATAATGACCACGATTGCTGTGCCGGTGAGTAGCAGGATCCTCGGCAATCGCCTCAATGACCTCTCCTTGTTTTCCGCCACGCTGGGATCACATCATGACCACGTCAAACTGCTCCTGGGTATAGAGCGGTTCAATCTGAACTTTCACCTGCTTGCCGACGAAAATTTCCACTTCCGCCAGCGCGTGGGATTCATCAGTCTTTAGCGCTTCGCCCACGGACGGCGAGACGTAAACCAGGAACCGATCGGAGTCATAAGCGTGATGCACACGGACAATTTCACGCATGATTTCGTAGCAGACAGTTTCCACCGTTTTCAGCGTTCCGCGACCTTTACAGACCGGGCAGTCCTGGCACAACACATGCTCAATGCTTTCCCGCGTGCGCTTGCGGGTCATCTCCACCAGCCCAAGCTGCGAGAAACCATGGATGCCGGTTTTTACCCGATCTTTGCTCAGCGCCTGCTCCAGCGAGTGCAGCACCCGCCGCCGGTGGTCTTCATTATTCATATCGATAAAATCGATGATGATAATGCCGCCCAGATTACGCAGGCGCAGCTGGCGGGCGATGGCCTGAGTCGCCTCGATATTGGTATTGAAGATGGTTTCATCAAGATTGCGATGGCCAACAAACGCACCGGTGTTGATATCGATGGTGGTCATGGCCTCGGTCTGATCGATGATCAGATAGCCGCCGGACTTCAGCTCCACCTTACGATCCAGCGAGCGCTGGATTTCATTTTCCACATCAAACAGATCGAAGATTGGCTGCTTGCCGGTATACAGCTCCAGTTTGGCGGTCATCTCCGGGATGTATTCGCTGGTAAACTCCAACAGGTGCTCCCAGGTCAGGCGGGAGTCAATGCGGATACGATCCAGCGCGGCTCCGGCAAAGTCACGCAGGATACGCTGCGACAGCGCCACTTCCCCGTACAGGCGGTAGCGGGTCTGATTACGCTTCTTGCGCTCAATGACTTTGGTCCACAGACGCTTGAGGAAGGCCGCATCGGAGGCCAGTTCAACCTCGCCCACACCTTCTGCTGCAGTACGAATGATATATCCGCCAAGCTCGTCGCAATAGGCCGAGACTACCGCCTTCAGACGATCGCGCTCTTTTTCACTCTCAATCCGCTGAGAAACGCCCACGTGAGAGGCTCCGGGCATAAACACCAGATAGCGGGATGGCAGAGTGATATCCGTGGTCAGGCGTGCACCTTTGGTGCCCAGCGGATCTTTCACCACCTGAACCATCAGATCCTGTCCCTGACGCACCAGTTCGGAAATATCGCGAACAGAGAAATTTTTCTGCTCATCGCCTGCCACACACTCGGTATGCGGCATGATGTCAGAGGCATGCAGGAAAGCAGCCTTCTCCAGGCCAATATCCACAAAGGCAGCCTGCATTCCGGGCAGCACACGACTGACTCTGCCTTTATAGATATTCCCGACGATTCCCCGTCGCGCTTCACGCTCGATATGGATTTCCTGCAGGATGCCACCATCGATGTAGGCCACGCGCGTTTCCGAAGGCGTGATGTTTACCAGCAACTCAGCGGTCATGTTCTTCCCTCACCTCACGCAGCAACTGAAAATGGCTGAACAGCTCAGCGGTTTCAACCAGAGGCAGTCCGACTACCGCGTGATAGCTTCCGTTAATTTTTCTGACAAAGTTTCCGCCCAGCCCCTGAATTCCGTAGGCTCCGGCTTTATCCATCGGCTCTTTGCTGGCGATATAACCGGCAATATCGCCATCATTCAGGGTGCGGAAAGTGACTTCAGTGACCACCAGAGTATCCAGCTGCTGCCGGCTGTCTGCCAGCGCCACTGCCGTCATCACCTGGTGCGTCTGGCCTGACAGTTTAGCCAACATTACGGCGGCTGCCTGTTCATCGGCAGGTTTTTCCAGCACTTCGTTGTTCAGCACCACAATGGTGTCCGCTCCCAGCACCGGTAAATCCTGCTCAGCGACCGCCACGCCTGCCTGGGCTTTCTCTCGCGCAAGGCGACGCACGTAGGCTTCGGCCTGTTCGTCCGGGCGTTTTTCTTCTTCGACTTGAGTGTTGAGACGTTCGAAACGGAGGCCAAGCTGCGTCAGCAATTCACGGCGGCGGGGAGAACCAGAGGCCAGATAAAGGGATATCATAATCTTCCTTATTGAACGGCAAACTGGCGGCGTATTTTTCTCATCAGCAAGAACAGCCAGGGCCACAGAATACCGTCTATCACGCTACTCCAGAAAATTTCTGGCCGGAATGAGACGTTAATCACTAAGAATTCAGCCCAGAATACAATGACATCCATCGCCAAAGACAGCACCATCACCATCAGCGCCTGCTGCCACAGCGCAAGGTTACGGAACAGCTGGAATTTAAACGCCACCAGATAAGCCACAATGCTGAAAGCCAGCGCACGCACGCCCAGCGTTGAGCCGGAGATAAGATCCATTATAGAACCCATCACAAATCCCGTGCCAACATTCGCGCGGTGTGGCAGAGCCAGCACCCAGTAAATCAGGATTAACAGCAGCCACGACGGCCTGAACATGTAGATCTGTTCAGGCCAGGGCATGATTTGCAGCACCAGTGCGACCAGGAACGACAGCCAGATAACCCATCGTCCATGGCTGCGATAACTACTCAAGGACGGCCTCCGCGTGCAGCTGGTGCAGACTGGCTGGTGACAGGTGGAGGTGTGAGAGCAGCGGGCGCATTCGGTCCGGCAGGCACCTGCTGGCTATCCGGAGCCGGTGGTCCCATCAGTTCGCCAGCAGCAGGTAACACCTGCGGCATCATCTGCATCAGGCGCTCGTTGGCTACGCGGTGTACCTCTTCGGGTGCCATTGGCATGGTGCCGTTACGGTCGGCACCCCACAACAGCAGCAGGTAGCGCAGTCGTTGCAAGCCTGCGGTCGGTCGGGCCTGAATCACCGTGTAAGCACGCTGCGTATCGAGCTTCACGCTTGACACCACGCCCACCGGATAGCCTTCAGGGAAACGGCCCCCCAGTCCGGAGGTAACCAGTACATCACCAACACGAATATCAGTATTGCCCGGCAGGTGTTCCAGCTGCAGCTCTTCGGTGCAGCCATTACCGGCAGCAATAACGCGGATATCGTTACGCAGTACCTGAATAGGTAACGCATGGGAGGAGTCACAAATCAGCATCACGCGGCTGGTGATTTTACCCACCGCAACCACCTGGCCCACCACGCCTTTGTCACTGATCACCGGCTGGCCTTCATAAACGCCATTGACGCTACCTTTGTCGATGACCACCTGATCGGTATAAGGATCGGTGCCGGTGGAGATCACCTGAGTGACCATCTTGTGCTCGTCCTGACGCAGCGGAGAACCCAGCAGCTCGCGCAGGCGGGCATTCTCCTGCTTAAACTGACCCAGCATCAACAACTCGCTGTTTTTCAGCATCAGTTCGCGCTGTAAGGCTTTATTTTCCAGCTCAAGCTGCTGGCGGGAGGCCAGTGTTTCAGAAACACTGTCCAGAATCTGACGTGGCCCGTTGGCCAGGAAATAGAAAGGGCTGACCGCCGTATCCATATAGGTGCGGATCTGGCTGAAAGCGCCCAGGCGACTGTCGGCGATAATCACGCCTATTGCCACCAAAACTGCTAAAAACAGGCGTAACTGCAGGGAAGGTCCCCTGCTGAAGATCGGCTTCATAAACTCGGCGTATTCCTCGACATCTTATTAAAGGAGTGCGGGATATCCCGCACTCCTTAAGGCAAATTATTCTTCGCTGAACAAATCGCCGCCGTGCATGTCGATCATTTCCAACGCTTTACCGCCACCGCGCGCTACGCAGGTCAGCGGATCTTCTGCCACTACAACCGGAATACCGGTCTCTTCCATCAGCAGACGGTCGAGGTTACGCAACAGCGCACCCCCACCGGTCAGCACCATGCCGCGTTCGGAGATGTCGGAGGCCAGTTCTGGCGGACACTGTTCCAGCGCCACCATCACTGCGCTGACGATACCGGTCAGCGGCTCCTGCAGGGCCTCAAGAATTTCGTTGGAGTTCAGCGTGAAGCCACGTGGCACACCTTCAGCCAGGTTACGACCGCGAACTTCGATTTCACGCACTTCATCACCCGGGTAAGCGGAACCGATTTCATGCTTGATACGCTCAGCAGTGGCTTCACCAATCAGGGAACCGTAGTTACGGCGCACATAATTAATGATCGCTTCATCGAAACGGTCACCACCGATACGCACGGAAGAGGAGTACACCACGCCGTTCAGGGAGATCACCGCCACTTCGGTAGTACCACCCCCGATATCGACGACCATTGAGCCTGTTGCTTCGGAAACCGGCAGACCGGCACCGATCGCTGCGGCCATTGGTTCTTCGATCAGGAACACTTCACGTGCGCCTGCACCCTGAGCAGATTCGCGAATAGCGCGACGCTCAACCTGGGTGGCACCCACCGGGACACACACCAGCACGCGCGGACTTGGGCGCATAAAACTGTTGCTGTGAACCTGTTTGATAAAGTGCTGCAGCATCTTTTCGGTCACGAAGAAGTCGGCAATAACACCGTCTTTCATTGGGCGGATAGCTGCAATATTGCCGGGGGTACGACCCAGCATCTGTTTTGCGTCATGACCGACTGCCGCAACGCTCTTGGGGGAACCGGCACGATCCTGACGGATAGCAACGACGGAGGGCTCATTCAGAACGATGCCCTGTCCTTTCACGTAAATCAGGGTATTGGCTGTACCCAGGTCGATGGACAAGTCGTTGGAAAACATGCCACGGAATTTTTTAAACATACTAAAGGATAATCCTGCTAGCTGGGGGCGGAAAATAAAATCCGCTTACTTTACCAACCACACGAAGCAGCGACAAGGCGCAAAAACGTTCTACTTCGGTGAAAAATAACGCTATCTCTCGCCTGAGTCACAATCCTGAAAACCTGAGCGTTCACAATGCCTGTATTCAGGCTCCGCACCCGCGGTTTAAAGCCGACATTCGGACATAACGTACATAAATTTTAACATTTCCCGGTCTCTCTGGGTGGCCCAGTAAACCGTTGCCGGCACCACAGCCGCGCGGCTATTCTACGTGAAATCCTGCTTAACGGCAGACTAAACTCGATATCTTTGCGAATATTTTTTCACATCGCTGTTGAGCGGTTGTGAAGGCGCAAAGAAATCGCCCTGACCGCCCTGAACCCCCAGTCCGGCAAGGGTTTGCCACTCATCACGGGTTTTAACACCCGCAGCAAAAACACGTGTTGGCGTGCGGTTGCAACTTTCGAGCAGGCTTTGCACAAAAAGTTGGTTCTCTGTACGCCGATCGATATTGCGTACCAGACCCGGATGCAACTTGATCAGTTCCACGTCAAACAGCTTGATGTAGCCAGTGCTGACAACCGTTAATCCCGCCTGATTTATCGCTATCCGGCAGCCAAAACCTTTCAACAAACGAAACGCGGCAGCCAGACGGTTGATGTGTTGACACACATCTGCTTCTGCAAGTTCAAATAAAATGCGATTTCTTTGAGATTTAGTGTATTGCAGCAGCATATCGCGTAGCCAGGACTGAAAAGGACGCTGCAGCAGAGCATCCACTGTCAGAGGGACGGCCAGCGTTTCTTCTGGCCAGATCGGCAGCAGGGCCAGAATGCGGGTCACCAACTGGCGGTCATAACCTTCGGCCATGCCCAACTGCTGCACCAGCGGCAGATACTCAGCCGATTGCAGCTCTTTATCTTCGTCAAAGATCCTCGGCATCATCTCGCGGTGATGGACTTGTCCTTCACTGGTGACTGCCGGTTTCTGATAGAGGCGTGGACCACCACGATGCAGGGTATTTTCCAGCAGGGTGCGCCATTTAACACTGCCACGGCTTAACTCCTTCTGAGGAACCTCGCCCACCGACCAGTTATTTCCTCCCAGCAGCGCCGCATGCCGCGTGGCCAGCTCAACATTTTCCATGACCTGCTGAGTACTCTGCCCGTGTTGCCAGGCGCTGATGCCTATATGGATCATATCTTCGCGATCCAGCATCCGCATGGGAGGCAGAGCATCAACGGCATTAATCAGCTGTGAAGCGATACTGTCAGCATCTTTCAGGCTACGGTGAGGCAGCAAAACGGCAAAATCACTGCGGAAATAGCGGGCCAGCAGCGCGCCGGGATAACGCAAAACAAAGGTGGAAAGCAGATTGACCAGATCGAACAAATAATCCTGAGTTTGCGTGTGGCCCCAGTTATCACGAAGGGTATCGAAATCCGAAAAACGGATCATCATCACCATTCCGTGAGCCCCGGCCGCTTCGGTATCCTCAAGCATGGTGGCCAACTGGTTATCAAAGAACAGGCGGTTATTCAGGCCGGTTTTGGCATCCTTAGCGGCAAAAGCACGGATCAGCGTATCAATACGATTACGCTGCTCGCCCGCCTCGTACAGATCGCCCAGCAACAGATCGATCGCGCTACTGGCCTTCGGCGGCCATTCATGCACACTGCCCTGCCTTACCGTACCTCGTTCCCCTTTCAGCACCCTGCCAGCCCGGGCTTCCAGACGCTCCATTCCCTGCAACTGACGATAGAGCCATCGGTGGGTAAACAGCAGGATCAGCAGCAGGCTGCCAACAATTGAGATGATAATGGTAAAAATAGAGGTGCCAACAAAAGAGCTGACCCAGGTTTTGGTGGTATCGACCCAGGTGATTTGCAGCATGATATTGGGGTGATTTTCGAGCTTGAGTTCAGAGTTGCGATACTTATTGGGTTCATCCTCCATCACCGCATCCTGATGGCGGGCCAGCTCCAGGCGCAGCTGATCATTTTCGATGAATTTAGTCCGAACGATTTGCAACGGTCCCATCACTTGAGGTAGCCAGACGGCTATCTGCTCCGGTGTTTCCGTTTCCATTGCCACATCGATATCCTCCGCCATAATCTGCAGACGGTGCTCGGCCCGCAGGTTGCTGAGGTAAAAAAAACTCATCACGCAGCCCACCAGCATCATTAACATCGCCAGTGCACTCAACAGCGTGATCATTGCAGAAAGTTTTGTGGTTAATCGCATCCCTGTGCTCTTTTACTGCAGTTGAAAAAAATCACTCGCCTTCTGTAATCTGAAGGCTGTGACGGAAACTCGCGGGGGAAAATAACACATCCCGCGCTGCTAATAATTGCCTGATGTCAGAATAGTGATGAAAGTCGGGAGTATAGTGGGGTCAGGTTTTAATTATACTCACAGGTCCTATTTTCAGGAGATTCTCATGCAAGCACTTGTTCTTGAACAGTCAGAAGGGAAAACCCTTGCGTCAGTGAAGACCCTGACTACCCACGATCTTCCCCCTGGCGACGTGGTGGTGGATATCGACTGGTCAGGCCTTAACTACAAGGATGCGCTGGCTATTACCGGAAAGGGAAAAATTATCCGCCAGTTCCCGATGGTTCCTGGGATCGATTTTGCGGGAAAAGTACATTACAGCGAAGATCCCCGCTTCCATTCCGGCCAGGAAGTGCTGCTGACGGGCTGGGGAGTGGGCGAGAATCATTGGGGAGGACTGGCAGAGCAGGCCAGAGTGAAAGGCGACTGGCTGGTGCCAATGCCCGCCGGGCTAGATGGCCGTAAAGCGATGATTATCGGCACTGCCGGGCTGACAGCGATGCTGTGCGTGATGGCGCTGGAAGAAGGCGGCATTACACTTGAAAGTGGTGAAGTGGTGGTGACAGGTGCCAGCGGCGGCGTGGGCAGCACCGCGGTAGCTCTACTCAATGCCCTTGGTTATCAGGTTGCCGCAGTGAGCGGGCGGGAATCCACCCATGAGTATCTGCGCCGGTTGGGTGCAAAAGAGATCCTGCCGCGTAGTGCATTCAACGGTGATGCACGCCCGCTGGAAAAACAACGCTGGGCCGGAGCGGTGGATACCGCAGGCGATAAAGTACTGGCGAGCGTGCTGGCACAGATGAACTACTCTGGCGTGGTAGCATCCTGTGGCCTGGCTGGCGGATTCGCTCTGCCAACAACGGTGATGCCTTTTATTCTGCGCAACGTTCGCCTGCAGGGTGTGGACTCAGTCAGCACACCGGCTCCCCGCAGGCTGGAAGCCTGGAAAAGGCTGATTAAGGTGCTGCCGGAAACTTTCTATCAGCAGGCCACCCACGAAGTGCCCCTTACCGAAGCGGCAGAAAGCGCAGCGAAGCTGCTTAATAATGAAGTTACCGGCCGTACGCTGGTGAAAGTGCGTTAAGTCTTCTCCCCTCTGTTGCGTGGCAGAGGGGAACACCCTTCCAGGAAATTTCACATTTTTTGCCGCAAACTCGCTGAATACCCGCACAATGACCATGATTAAGGCTGAACAGAAACCGATGCCGGAGAGCAGCCTGATGAAACCCGCGAACAAACTGACTGAAAACGATGTCACGCCTGAAGAGATCTTCAATACGCAACGTCGCCAGATCCTGAAAACGCTGGGGATCAGCGCCGCCGCATTGTCGATCCCTGAGGCTCGCGCCGACGTGCTCTCATGGTTTAAAGGCAACGATCGCCCGAAAGCGCCGTCAGGGAAATCTCTCAACTTCACCAAACCCGAACAGTATCAGGCGAACCTGGCTCTGACGCCGGAAGACAAAGTGACGGGCTATAACAACTATTATGAGTTCGGACTGGATAAAGCCGATCCGGCGGCCAATGCGGGCACCCTGAAAACCACCGACTGGAAGATTGAGATTGGCGGCGAAGTGGCGAAGCCCATGACGCTGAATATGGATGATATCTATAAACGTTTCCCATTAGAGCAGCGGATCTACCGGATGCGATGCGTGGAAGCCTGGTCGATGGTGGTCCCGTGGATAGGCTTTGAGCTGGGAAAACTGCTTAAATCAGCCGAACCCACCAGCAATGCCCGCTACGTGGCTTTTCAGACCGTTTACGCGCCAGATGAAATGCCGGGCCAGAAGGATCGCTTTATCGGTGGCGGCATTAATTATCCCTATGTCGAAGGGTTGCGACTGGATGAAGCAATGCATCCCCTGACCATGCTGACCACCGGTGTCTATGGCAAAGAACTGCCACCTCAAAACGGTGCGCCCATCCGCCTGACCGTGCCGTGGAAATACGGCTTTAAAGGGATAAAATCGATTGTCAAAATCACCCTGGTGAAGGATATGCCTCCCACCACATGGAATCAGCTGGCCGCCAACGAGTATGGCTTTTATGGCAACGTGAACCCGCATGTTGACCATCCCCGCTGGTCGCAGGCGACCGAACGCTTTATTGGTTCCGGCGGCATTCTTGACGTTAAACGCCAACCAACGCTGCTGTTTAACGGCTATGCCGACCAGGTTGCTTCACTGTATCGGGGCCTTGACCTGCGGGAGAATTTCTAGTGGTACGTCTGTCTGTCAAACAAATTACCGGGCTGAAGATTTTGCTGCATCTTGCCGGTTTCCTGCCGCTGATCTGGTTAATTTTCGCCATCGATCAGGGCTGGTTCAGCGCCGATCCGGCAAAAGATATCCAGCATTTTACCGGCAGGATGGCACTGAAGTTTCTGCTGAGCACGCTGCTGGTGACGCCGCTGGCTCGCTACGGTAAACAACCACTGTTAATCCGGGTCCGCCGCCTGCTGGGGCTATGGTGCTTTGCCTGGGCCACACTGCATCTGGTCAGCTATTCCGTGCTGGAGCTGGGCATCAGTAACCTGGGCCTGCTGGGATCGGAGTTGATCTCCCGTCCCTACCTGACGCTGGGCATTATCAGCTGGGTTATCCTGCTATTGCTGGCCCTGACATCCTTTCAAAAAGCGCAGCGAAAATTAGGGAAACGCTGGCAAACTTTGCACAATGCGATCTACCTTGTGCTGATCCTGGCCCCCATCCACTACCTGTGGTCGGTAAAAACTTTCTCTCCCCAGCCATGGATTTACGCCGCTATCGCCCTCATTCTGCTGGCCTGGCGTTACAAAAAGTTCCGTCAATGGCTGCGATAAAGCAGGCTTCAGACTGTGTTCTGCCCCGCATATCCTGCATCAACTGCACGTAATTTAAGGCGTGCAGTTGATAATCTTCGCTGATACGACCAGTATTTAGCTGCTAAGTGCCACGAAATCGTTATAATGCCCGACTTCGGAACAGTGCGCAGGCCAAATTTCACCGTTAGAGGTGACAAATGGCTTTTCGCGTTGTATTTTGTGCGATGCCTCATTTATCGCAGGAGATAGCAGCAAGATGGCTGATAAGTTTCACATACTGCTTTTGAACGGTCCCAACCTGAATCTTCTCGGCACCCGTGAGCCAGAGAAATATGGGAAAACGACGCTGGCAGAGATCGTCAGCGATATCACATCGCAGGCTGACGCGCTTAACGTGAAGCTGAGTCATCTCCAGTCCAATGCGGAATATGCTTTAATTGACCGCATTCATGAGGCAAAAGGCAATGTCGATTATATCGTCATTAACCCGGCGGCTTTCACCCATACCAGCGTAGCACTTCGCGATGCCCTGCTTGCAGTCAGCATCCCGTTTATTGAAGTGCACCTGTCGAATGTGCATGCCCGCGAGCCTTTCCGCCATCATTCATATCTTTCTGATATTGCCGCTGGTGTAATCTGTGGCCTTGGTGCCGACGGTTATTCCTGGGCTTTACAGACAGCTGTTAAACGCCTGTCACAATCTAATTAAACAGAGTACGGAACCACACTCATGGATATTCGTAAGATAAAAAAACTGATCGAACTGGTTGAAGAATCAGGTATTGCTGAACTGGAAATTTCTGAAGGTGAAGAGTCCGTTCGCATCAGTCGTGCGCCTGTGAACACCGGCTACCCGATGATGCAGCAAGCCTACGCTGCGCCAATGATGCAGCAGCCAGCTCTGGCTACCGCCGTTGCGCCGGCAACCACCCCGGCGATGGAAGCACCCGCTGCTGCCGAGATCAGTGGCCACATCGTACGTTCACCAATGGTCGGTACTTTCTACCGCACGCCAAGCCCTGACGCGAAAGCTTTTGTTGAAGTCGGCCAGAAAGTGACTGCCGGCGACACCCTGTGCATCGTTGAAGCGATGAAAATGATGAACCAGATCGAAGCCGATAAGTCCGGCGTTGTGAAAGCGATCCTGGTCGAAAGCGGTCAGCCAGTTGAATTTGACGAGCCGCTGGTAGTCATCGAATAACGAGGCGAACCATGCTGGATAAAATTGTTATAGCTAACCGTGGTGAGATTGCGCTGCGCATTCTGCGTGCCTGTAAAGAGCTGGGCATCAAGACTGTGGCGGTACACTCCACTGCGGATCGCGATTTAAAACACGTACTGCTGGCGGATGAAACCGTTTGTATTGGTCCTGCCCAGTCGGTGAAAAGCTATCTGAACATCCCTGCACTGATTTCGGCTGCCGAGATCACCGGTGCGGTGGCAATCCACCCGGGCTACGGCTTCCTGTCCGAGAATGCGGACTTTGCCGAGCAGGTTGAACGTTCAGGCTTTATCTTTATCGGTCCTAAAGCTGAAACCATTCGTCTGATGGGTGACAAAGTCTCCGCCATCAACGCAATGAAAAAAGCGGGCGTACCGTGCGTACCAGGCTCTGACGGCCCGCTGGGCGAAGACATGGATAAAAACCGTGCCTTCGGCAAGCAGATCGGCTATCCGGTCATCATCAAAGCCTCTGGCGGCGGTGGTGGTCGTGGTATGCGCGTCGTGCGCAACGAAAAAGACCTGGAACAGTCCATTAATATGACCCGTGCGGAAGCAAAAGCCGCTTTCAACAACGATATGGTCTATATGGAAAAATACCTGGAAAACCCACGCCATATCGAGATTCAGGTACTGGCTGACGGTCAGGGCCATGCCATCTATCTGGCCGAGCGCGACTGCTCCATGCAGCGTCGCCACCAGAAAGTGGTTGAAGAGGCGCCGGCGCCAGGTATCACCCCAGAGATGCGCAAATTCATCGGCGATCGCTGTTCAAAAGCCTGTATCGAAATCGGCTACCGCGGTGCGGGCACCTTCGAGTTCCTGTACGAAAACGGCGAGTTCTACTTCATTGAAATGAACACCCGTATCCAGGTTGAGCATCCGGTTACCGAGATGATCACTGGCGTGGATCTGATCAAAGAGCAGCTGCGCATTGCGGCCGGACAGCCGCTGTCGATTAAACAGGAAGACGTGGTGATCCGCGGTCATGCGGTGGAATGCCGTATCAACGCCGAGGATCCTAACACCTTCCTGCCAAGCCCAGGCAAAATCACCCGCTTCCATGCGCCTGGTGGTTTTGGCATACGTTGGGAGTCTCATATTTACGCTGGCTACACTGTGCCTCCGTATTATGACTCCATGATCGGTAAGCTGATCACCTATGGTGAGACACGTGAAGTGGCAATTGCCCGCATGAAAAATGCGCTGGCTGAGCTGATCATCGATGGCATCAAGGTCAACGTTGAGCTGCAGATGAAGATCATGACCGATGAAAACTTCCAGCATGGTGGCACCAACATCCACTATCTGGAGAAAAAACTCGGCCTTCAGGAAACCTGATCCGTCTGAGTTAATAAAAAAAGGCCGGTCTGACCGGCCTTTTTCTTTGTCTGTGGAAGGTGAGAGTAAGAGATGGACAAACATTTCATTCAGGCTCATCGCGAAGCCCGCTGGTCCTTCTGGCTGGCCGTCGCCTATCTTGCTGCCTGGTCATTGATGGCATGGTTACCGGGCAATAAAATCGGCCTTACCGGCCTTCCGCACTGGTTCGAAATGGCCTGCCTGCTGGTTCCCCTGCTGTTTATATTCCTTTGCTGGCTGATGGTCAGGCTGGTTTTTCGCGATATTCCTCTGGAGGAAGACCAGTGAAAACAAGCATTATTCTGCCGCTGATTGGCTATCTGCTGCTGGTCGCCGGGCTGTCTGTTTACGCCATGCGTAAGCGCCGTGAAGGCAATTTCCTGACGGAATACTTCCTTGGCAGCCGTTCCATGGGCGGCTTCGTGCTGGCCATGACGCTGACCACCACCTATATCAGTGCCAGCTCCTTTATCGGCGGGCCGGGTGCGGCGTACAAATACGGCCTCGGCTGGGTGCTACTGTCGATGGTGCAGGTGCCTGCCGTCTGGCTTTCTCTGGGTATTCTGGGCAAAAAATTCGCTATCCTGGCCCGACGCTATAATGCCGTGACGTTAAACGATATGCTGTATGCCCGCTACCGCAGCCCGCTGCTGGTATGGTTTGCCAGCCTGAGCCTGCTGATTGCCTTTATCGGGGCAATGACCGTGCAGTTTGTCGGTGGTGCCCGCCTGCTGGAAACCGCCGCAGGCATCCCTTACAGCACCGGACTGCTGATCTTTGGCGGCAGCATCGCCCTGTACACCGCTTTTGGCGGCTTCCGCGCCAGCGTGTTAAATGATGCGATGCAGGGTCTGGTGATGCTGATCGGCACCTTCCTGCTACTGTTTGCGGTGGTCCATGCGGCGGGCGGCATGCACAACGCGGTGGATAAGCTGCAGCATATCGATCCGCAGCTGATCTCCCCCGGCGGCGTGGATAACATTCTCACTCCAACCTTTCTGGCTTCCTTCTCGGTGCTGGTTTGTTTTGGTGTTATTGGCCTGCCTCACACAGCCGTTCGCTGCATCTCCTACAAGGACAGCAAAGCCGTCCACAGGGGGATTGTCCTGGGGACGATTGTGGTAGCCGTCCTGATGTTTGGCATGCACCTGGCTGGCGCGCTGGGTCGGGCAGTGATGCCGGACCTGCCGATCCCTGACCTGGTGATCCCGACGCTGATGATCCATGTGCTGCCTCCGCTGGCAGCAGGGATCTTCCTGGCGGCACCGATGGCGGCGATCATGTCGACGATCAATGCCCAGCTGCTGCAGGCATCGGCCACGATAGTTAAAGATCTCTTTCTGCGCGTTCGCCCCCAGCAGATGGGCAATGAACCGCTGCTGAAAAAAATGTCCGCGATGATCACTCTGTTGCTGGGCCTGCTGTTGCTGCTGGCAGCCTGGAATCCGCCTGAGATGATTATATGGCTGAACCTGCTGGCATTCGGTGGCCTGGAGGCTGTTTTCCTGTGGTCGCTGGTGCTGGGGCTATACTGGGAAAAAGCCAACGCTGCAGGCGCGCTCAGCAGCATGATCGTCGGTGCCGGCTGCTATACCCTGCTGGCCAGCCTGTCGCTGCAACCCTGGGGCTTTCACCCTATCGTTCCGTCGCTGCTGCTGAGCCTTGTTGCTTTTGTAGCTGGTAACCTTTTTGGCCAGGCTGGCAAACCAGCCACGGCTTCCACCCTGTTTGATTAAAGAGAATCGCAATGCCCTGGATACAAATGAAAATTAACACTACCGGCGCTCAGGCTGAAGAACTGGGCGACGCGCTGATCGAGAACGGAGCTGTCTCGGTCACATTCCAGGATACGCATGATAACCCGGTGTTCGAACCTTTGCCGGGGGAAACGCTCCTGTGGGGTGATACCGACGTGATTGGCCTGTTCGATGCAGAAACCGAGATGCGAGAGGTGATTGCAGGCCTTGCGCTGCACCCGCTACTGGGCCAGGGCTTCCGTCATAAAATTGAGCAGATTGAGGACAAAGACTGGGAACGTGAGTGGATGGACAACTTCCATCCGATGCGTTTTGGCCAGCGGCTGTGGATCTGCCCAAGCTGGCGTGACGTGCCGGACCCGGACGCAGTTAATGTCATGCTGGATCCGGGCCTGGCATTCGGTACGGGTACACATCCGACAACGGCCCTGTGCCTGGCGTGGCTGGACGGCCTGGACCTGACAGATAAAACGGTCATCGACTTCGGCTGTGGCTCAGGCATCCTCGCTATTGCAGCCTTGAAACTGGGGGCTGCCAGGGCGATTGGTATTGATATCGACCCGCAGGCCATTCAGGCCAGCCGCGACAATGCCCAGCGCAATGGCGTCTCTGACCGTCTGTCCCTTTACCTGCCTCACGAGCAGCCTGACAACCTCAGTGCTGATGTGGTGGTCGCCAATATCCTGGCTGGCCCGCTGCGCGAACTGGCCCCTTTAATCAGCATTCTGCCGGTGGCAGGGGGCCATCTGGGCTTATCAGGCGTGCTTGCCAGCCAGGCCGACAGCGTTTGTGAAGCTTACGAAGAGAAGTTCGTGCTCGACCCGGTCGCCGAAAAAGAAGAGTGGTGCCGTATCACCGGAATTCGCCGTTAACTGAACAGCCCTTATTGCACATAAGGGTTGATGCTTTTCCTGCCAGATATCCTTATAATTCGCATGCGTATTATTTCGCAGATCCCGGGGCCAGAAAAGGTCCCGGCTTATAAGGATATAAAGGATTATGAAATTCAAGACATTAGCCGTACTGCTTTCACTGGCCGCGGCATTACCAGCAGTAGCTTCCACACAGCCACACTGGGCATACGAAGGGAAAGGCTCTCCGGAACACTGGGGAGAGATAAGTGATGAGTTCCAGACCTGTAAAACGGGTCAGTACCAGTCCCCTGTCGACATTAAGCATGTTATTGACGGCAAGCTCCCCCCGCTGGGCCTCAATTTCCGCACTGATACTGAATCCATTGTCAACAATGGACACACCATCATGGTCGACGTACAAGACAGTGATGACTTCATGCTGGATAATGATCGTTTCGAGCTTAAGCAATTCCACTTCCATACCCCCAGCGAAAACCTTATTGCCGGGAAATCTTATCCACTGGAAGCTCACTTTGTTCACGCCAATAAAGCGGGAGAGTTGACTGTGGTGGCCGTAATGTTTGAAGAGGGAGCCGAGAATGAGGCTCTCAACCCGCTTATTGCTGCCATACCGGCTCAACTAAACCACGAAGTGAAAATGGAAAAAAGCATTGATCTGGCGAAACTGTTCCCTGCTGATGAGCACTATTATCGTTTCAGCGGCTCGCTGACCACACCTCCCTGTACGGAAGGTGTTCGTTGGCTGATATTGAAGCAACCGGTAACGCTTTCAGCACAGCAGTTGCAGGCATTCCAAAAAGCACTAAAACACACCAATTATCGTCCATTGCAGCCTATGCATGGTCGGGTGGTTGTCGAATAATTATCCTGGCTTCAGCGGGTTTACAGTGCGCTGAAGCCCTGTTCGCTCCCATTAAGAGCGGACCATGTAGCGTTTTTGGAGCAAAGTAACGTGATTTATGTTGTTAACTTGCTCACAAAAAAAGAAAAATATTTGTTCATAATTACACCGTAAATATTCAACTGATTGTTTGTTAAGTAATTTTATTCTTATATCAATGCGGATTACTGCTTTCATTGATCTCTCAGGGCGAATTGTTCAAAGTTTGGCCTTTCATCTTCCCTGAAAAATGCGTAATATACGCCGCCTTGCGGACACACTATGGTCACTTTTTTTTCATGCGCATAGGAAACCACCAGCTTCGCAATCGCCTGATTGCAGCGCCAATGGCCGGGATAACCGACAGGCCTTTCCGGACTCTTTGCTATGCAATGGGCGCTGGTATGACCGTATCTGAGATGTTGTTGTCAAACCCTGAAGTCTGGGCCAGCGACAAATCGCGACTGCGCATGGTACACAGTGACGAGCCCGGTATTCGTACCGTGCAGATTGCAGGTTGTGACCCTGAAGAGATGGCCGGAGCCGCACGCATCAATGCTTTATCTGGTGCGCAGGTGATCGATATCAACATGGGATGTCCGGCTAAAAAAGTGAATCGTAAGATGGCGGGCTCTGCCCTGTTGCAGCACCCTGAGCTGGTGAAGTCTATCCTCTCGGCGGTGGTTAATGCAGTGGATGTGCCTGTCACGCTGAAGATTCGCACCGGCTGGGACGCGGACAACCGCAATTGTGTAGAGATTGCCCAATTGGCTGAACGCTGCGGTATTCAGGCCCTGACCATTCACGGACGCACTCGCGCGTGCTTGTTCAACGGTGAAGCTGAATATGACAGCATTCGGACAGTTAAGCAGAACGTTTCCATTCCCGTCATCGCGAATGGAGACATAACTGACCCGCATAAAGCCAGAGCCGTACTCGACTATACGGGGGCTGATGCCCTGATGATAGGACGTGCGGCTCAGGGAAGACCGTGGATCTTCCGGGAAATCCAGCACTATCTGGACACTGGGGAGCTGCTGGCACAAATGCCACTGGCTGAGGTAAAGCGCTTGCTCATCGGGCACTTACGGGAACTGCACGACTTTTACGGTCACGGCAAGGGATACCGTATTGCCCGGAAGCACGTCTCCTGGTATCTCCAGGAGCATGCCCCAAACGACCAGTTTCGGCGCACATTCAACGCCATTGAGGATGCCAGCGAACAGCTGGAGGCGTTGGAGGCATACTTCGAAAAACTTGCGTAATAGAAATAAAGAGCTGACAGAACTATGTTCGAACAACGCGTAAATTCTGACGTACTGACCGTTTCAACCGTTAACTCACAGGACCAGGTGACCCAAAAGCCTCTGCGTGATTCGGTCAAACAGGCACTGAAGAACTATTTTGCTCAATTGAATGGTCAGGATGTAAATGACCTGTATGAGCTGGTTTTGGCTGAAGTAGAACAGCCTCTGTTGGACATGGTGATGCAATACACCCGTGGCAACCAGACCCGTGCAGCTCTGATGATGGGTATCAACCGCGGTACGCTGCGTAAGAAACTGAAAAAATACGGCATGAACTAAGTTTCGGTTCATTGTGATGGAGGCGCTACGAACTGTTAGCGCCTTTTTTATGGCCGCGCTCTGGACAGAATTGTCTTGATTGTGTAAAAAACCGACGTGGGTGCCAACTTCCGGCCAATAATGTTGTCACACCTCCTGTATCGCAACAGATTAAGTTCTTTATGCGCTACATCTCACATGCACGCATAAAGAGAGATATATGAAGGCTTCACCCCGTTTTACCCGCAGCTTAATGCACCCACGTTACTGGATAACCTGGGCCGGACTGGGGCTCCTGTTCCTGCTGGTACAGCTCCCTTTTCCTCTCCTGCAAAAGCTCGGCACCTGGATGGGCCGCACTTCAATGCGCTTTCTCAAGCGCCGCATTCGCATTACCCGTCGTAATCTTGAGCTCTGTTTTCCGGATATGCCAGCTGAGCAACTGGAGTTACGTATTGTCCGTAACTTCGAGTCGCTGGGTATGGGACTGCTGGAGACAGGGATGGCCTGGTTCTGGTCAGATCGTCGGGTAAAACGCTGGTTTACTGTCAATGGGCTGCACAACCTAAAAGCGGCTCAGGACGGTGGGCAGGGTGCGCTGATTATCGGCGTACACTTCATGTCACTTGAGTTAGGCGGCAGAGCGATGGGGCTTTGCCAGCCGATGATGGCGATGTACCGCCCGCACAACAACAAGCTGATGGAGTGGGTGCAGACCAAAGGTCGTATGCGCTCAAACAAAGCGATGATCAACCGCCGTGATTTGCGTGGCATGGTCCAGGCGTTGAAACAGGGAGAAGCCGTGTGGTTTGCTCCAGACCAGGATTACGGCCCTAAAGGCAGCGTCTTTGCGCCTCTTTTTGCCGTGCCGCAGGCCGCTACCACCAGCGGAACTTGGATGATTGCCCGTATGGCCAAGCCCGCGATGATCACCGTGGTACTGATCCGTAATGAAGACGGCAGTGGCTATGAGCTGGTGATTCAGCCCGAGCTGAAGGACTATCCGATCAGCGATGAACAGCAGGCCGCTGCTTACATGAATAAAGTGATTGAACGCGAGATCATGCGTGCGCCCAATCAGTATATGTGGCTCCACCGCCGCTTTAAGACCCGCCCGGACGGCGCAACGTCGCTTTACTGAGTTCCCTCTCCCCTTATCAAAGCCAGCTCACAAATCTCCGGGTTGGCCCCTCATCTTATTTAACACCACCTCAACAATATTTGCGCTTCATCCCACATTGCTTCCATATAGTGAAACTATTTGCACCCTTTGTGACCAATCATGGTGTTTTTGCACCTGTTTAGTGCGCGATATTAAGCAAACTTTCAAAATGCTTCTAATTATTAGCAAAGCTTTCCAATAAATTCAGGACTCTGCAATTTTGGCACTCCCTTTGCAAAGTCGTGGATGGCTCACGCCACAGACAGGAAATAGTGCACCACAGCGTGCATTAAACATAAAAACGATTTCGCCACACAGGATGCTTTATGAAAAAAATGATGCTCTCCACTTTGGTTGCCGCTGCAGCGCTGTTTGCGGTTGCGAATCAGGCTCATGCCGGCGCCACCCTGGATGCCATTAAAAAGAAAGGTTTTGTGCAATGCGGTATCAGTGATGGTCTGCCGGGCTTCTCTTTTGCTGATGCCAGCGGCAAATTCAGCGGTATCGATGTGGATGTTTGCCGTGCGGCTGCGGCTGCCGTTTTTGGTGATGCTTCTAAAGTTAAATATACCCCGCTGACAGCGAAAGAGCGTTTTACCGCACTGCAGTCTGGCGAAGTGGACATTCTGTCCCGTAATACAACCTGGACTTCTGCCCGCGATGGCGGCATGGGCTTTATCTTCGCTGGCGTTAACTACTATGACGGCATCGGCTTCCTGACCCACCAGAAAGCGGGCCTGAAAAGTGCTAAAGAGCTCGACGGTGCTACCGTATGTATTCAGGCCGGTACCGATACTGAGCTGAACGTAGCTGACTACTTCAAAGCCAACAACATGCAGTACACCCCGGTGACCTTCGACCGCTCTGACGAATCAGCCAAAGCACTGGATACCGGCCGTTGTGATACGCTGGCCTCCGATCAGTCTCAGCTATATGCCCTGCGTATCAAACTGGGCAAACCAAACGAATTCATCGTGCTGCCAGAAGTGATCTCTAAAGAACCTCTGGGACCTGTCGTGCGTCGTGGTGATGATGACTGGTTTACCATCGTTAAATGGTCTCTGTTCGCTATACTGAATGCGGAAGAGATGGGTATCACTTCTAAAAACGTTGACCAGATGGCCGCCAAACCAACCACCCCGGATATGGCACACCTGCTGGGCTCAGAGGGCGACTTCGGTAAAGACCTGAAGCTGGACAATAAATGGGCTTACAACATCGTTAAGCAGGTTGGTAACTATCAGGAAGTCTTCGACCGTAACGTCGGTAAAGACAGCCAGCTGAAAATCGCCCGTGGCCAGAACGCGCTCTGGAACAAAGGCGGCATCCAGTACGCTCCGCCAGTACGTTAATTCCCACCGTTTACAGGGCACCGGTTCGCCGGTGCCTTCGTCAGAATTTTCGTGACTGAGGTTTCATCATGTCTCAACGCCCATCCGTAAAAAGGGATATTTCCTTTAGCAATCCTGCGGTGCGCGCCTGGTTTTACCAGATCATTGCGATTGTCGCGGTATTAGGCGTGGCGGGGTATCTGATCCACAATACCGTCATCAACCTGGCCAGCCGCGGCATTACTTCCGGTTTTGGTTTCCTTGAACGTAGCGCTGGCTTTGGTATCGTTCAGCACCTGATTGACTACAGCGAGGGGGATACCTACGCTCGCGTGTTTCTTGTCGGATTGACTAATACCCTGCTGGTTTCCGCTCTCTGTATCGTTTTTGCTTCCTTCCTGGGCTTCTTTATCGGCCTGGCGCGCCTGTCAGATAACTGGCTTTTACGGAAACTCTCTAATATCTATATCGAAACGTTCCGTAATATTCCGCCGTTGCTGCAGATCTTCTTCTGGTATTTCGCCGTATTACGTAACCTGCCGGGTCCACGCCAGGCGGTGAACGCTTTCGATTTAGCTTTCGTCAGTAACCGGGGTCTCTATATTCCCTGGCCACAGTACGCTCCAGGCACCTGGCCATTCATCATCGCTCTGCTGCTGGCTGCCGCCGGCAGTGTTGCGCTGTTTCGCTACAACCGTTCATATCAGCTAAAGACAGGCCAGCTCAAGCGAACCTGGCCTGCCTCAATTGCCATGCTGATTGTGTTCCCGGTGATTGCCCACCTGATTTCCGGGGCGGCAATGCATTGGGATGTCCCACAGCTTCGTGGCTTTAATTTCCGTGGCGGCTTCGCTCTGATCCCGGAACTGGCGGCACTGACACTGGCGCTGTCGATCTATACCTCTTCGTTTATCGCGGAGGTGATCCGCTCCGGCATTCAGTCCGTTCCTTATGGACAGCATGAGGCGGCACGCTCACTGGGTCTGCCTAATCCGATAACCCTGCGACAGGTCATCATACCGCAGGCGATGCGGGTAATTATCCCACCGTTAACCAGCCAGTATCTGAATATCGTGAAAAACTCCTCGCTGGCAGCAGCGATTGGTTATCCCGATATGGTCTCACTGTTCGCCGGGACGGTACTGAACCAGACGGGGCAGGCCATTGAGACCATTGCTATCACCATGGGCGTCTATCTGGTTATCAGCCTGCTGATTTCGCTGTTAATGAATATCTATAACCGCAAAATCCGCCTGATTGAGCGCTAAGAGAACGGGATTATTATGACTTTAGCTACTCACGAAACCCCGCCGGTGCCGACAACTATACTGTCTCGCACCGTCAGTTGGGCAAGAAAAAATCTGTTCTCAAGCTGGGGTAACACACTTCTGACGTTGTTCTGTCTGTGGGTTCTCTGGGCCGTTATTCCTCCTGCGCTGAACTGGCTGATCTTCCAGGCCAACTGGATTGGATCGACGCGGGCAGACTGTACCAAAGAAGGTGCCTGCTGGGTGTTTATCCATGCCCGCTTCGGCCAGTTTATGTACGGATTGTATCCGCATGAGCTGCGCTGGCGTATTAACCTGGCACTGGTGATTGGTCTGCTTTCCATTGTGCCGATGTTCCTGAAGATCCTTCCCCGCCGGGGCCTTTATATTACCGTCTGGGCGGTCGCCTATCCGATGATCGTCTGGTTCCTGTTGTATGGCGGTTTCTTCGGGCTGGAGCGTGTGGAAACCCGCCAGTGGGGCGGTCTGACCCTGACGCTGATTATCGCCTCGGTGGGGATCGCCGGTGCTTTACCTCTGGGAATTTTGCTGGCCCTGGGCCGTCGCTCCACGCTACCGGTGGTTCGCACTCTGTCGATTATCTTTATCGAATTCTGGCGTGGTGTTCCCCTGATTACCGTGCTGTTTATGTCCTCGGTGATGCTGCCTCTGTTTATGTCAGAGGGGAGTACTATCGATAAACTGATCCGCGCGCTGGTCGGCGTTATCCTCTTCCAGTCTGCTTACGTGGCGGAAGTGGTGCGCGGCGGTCTGCAGGCTCTGCCTAAAGGCCAGTACGAGGCGGCTGAATCTCTGGCGCTGGGTTACTGGAGAATGCAGGCGCTGGTGATCCTGCCGCAGGCGCTGAAACTGGTGATCCCGGGGCTGGTCAACACCATCATCGCCCTGTTCAAGGATACAAGCCTGGTGATCATTATCGGGCTGTTTGATCTCTTCAGCAGCGTGCAGCAGGCCACGGTTGACCCAACATGGCTTGGTATGTCAACCGAAGGCTATGTCTTTGCCGCTCTGGTTTACTGGATTTTCTGTTTTAGTATGTCGCGCTACAGCCAGTATCTGGAAAAGCGCTTTCACACCGGGCGTACACCGCACTGAGGCTTAAAATGACTGAATCACTGATTAAACAATCCGACGACGCGATGATGATTACGCTGGAAAACGTGAACAAATGGTACGGGCAGTTCCACGTATTGAAGGATATTAACCTGCAGGTGAAACCACGCGAGCGTATCGTTCTCTGTGGCCCTTCAGGTTCCGGGAAATCAACAACCATCCGTTGCATTAATCATCTTGAAGAACATCAGCAGGGGCGCATTGTGGTGGACGGTATCCATCTGAATGATGATCTCCGCAACATTGAACGAGTGCGCACTGAAGTGGGGATGGTGTTTCAACACTTCAACCTGTTCCCGCATCTGAGCGTACTGCAGAACTGCACGCTGGCTCCAATCTGGGTGCGTAAAACGCCGAAGAAAGAAGCTGAAGAGCTGGCAATGCACTATCTGCAACGTGTTCGCATAGCCGAACATGCCCATAAGTTCCCGGGGCAACTTTCCGGGGGTCAGCAGCAGCGTGTGGCTATCGCCCGTTCCCTGTGTATGAAACCCAAGATCATGC
Organism: Erwinia sp. 009765445; assembly: GCF_058137865.1. Classification (NCBI taxonomy): domain Bacteria; kingdom Pseudomonadati; phylum Pseudomonadota; class Gammaproteobacteria; order Enterobacterales; family Erwiniaceae; genus Erwinia; species Erwinia sp. 009765445. The sequence continues at coordinate 895 of NZ_JBYUWC010000014.1, read as the reverse complement.
TGTTTGATGAACCAACGTCGGCTCTCGATCCGGAGATGGTTAAAGAGGTGCTGGATACCATGATTGGTCTGGCAGAAGACGGAATGACCATGCTTTGCGTTACCCATGAAATGGGCTTTGCGCGCACCGTGGCAGATCGGGTGATCTTTATGGATCGCGGTGAGATCGTGGAACAGGCTCCGCCGCAGGAGTTCTTCTCTAATCCTAAGTCAGAACGTACCAGAGCTTTCCTTTCTCAGGTTATTCACTGAGTTCATTCCCTCCAAAGCCCTGGTCATCCGGGGCTTTTACCTTTTTAAAGGGTTCCCGTACGATACATACAACGCAAAAAGGCCACCCGTGAGGGTGGCCTTTCTGTTTTATTTGATGCCTGGCAGTTCCCTACTCTCGCATGGGGAGACCCCACACTACCATCGGCGCTACGGCGTTTCACTTCTGAGTTCGGCATGGGGTCAGGTGGGACCACCGCGCTAAAGCCGCCAGGCAAATCTTGGTGCCGTCCCGTGTCTTTCGTGCAGATACTGCCTTGCCTGCGCTGGTAAGCTCAGTCACATACTTAAGTATGCTCCTTCCCTCACTGCACTTGTCGCCTTGTCTCTGCACAAAATCCTTCGGACATCAGTCCGCAGAACAGCTAAATTTTTATCCGCTACAAGCTGAAATTGTTTGTGTTGTCTCTCAACACTCACCAGAACGCTTCTGGCGTTGTAAGGTTAAGCCTCACGGGTCATTAGTACCGGTTAGCTCAACGCATCGCTGCGCTTACACACCCGGCCTATCAACGTCGTCGTCTTCAACGTCCCTTCAGGGGCCGCAAGGGCCCAGGGAGAACTCATCTCGAGGCAAGTTTCGCGCTTAGATGCTTTCAGCGCTTATCTTTTCCGCACTTAGCTAC
>NZ_JBYUWC010000013.1:170397-174237 GCF_058137865.1 Erwinia sp. 009765445 | reverse complement strand
GTGGTGGGTGATGACGGGCTCGAACCGCCGACCCCCTCCGTGTAAAGGAGATGCTCTACCAACTGAGCTAATCACCCATCCTGAGGAATTCTGGTCTTGCTTCACACTGCGTAGCCACCTTTTAGAGTGGTGGGTGATGACGGGCTCGAACCGCCGACCCCCTCCGTGTAAAGGAGATGCTCTACCAACTGAGCTAATCACCCCCGCTGTGTGGAGTCGCATTATAGGGATCGCGGGAAATGAGTCAACGGTTTTTAAAACGAAAATGTGCGTTCGTCTTAAAATTAAACAAGATGTTGGGGTTTTGTGCAAAAACAGCAGCCTGCTGTTGTCTTTTCCACCGAAGACGGTATGGAAGCCGGGGAATGCCGTTGAGGATTCGTCTTCAGATGGTAGAATGTTGCCCACTTTCTTTTGGTCTTTATCAGACCTCCCCGGCGATGGCCGATTCTGATAGCGTAATAAGGCAGCTGTTAATGAAAATCAAAACCCGCTTTGCACCCAGCCCGACCGGCTACCTGCACGTTGGCGGCGCTCGTACCGCACTGTACTCCTGGCTGTTCGCCCGCAATCAGGGCGGTGAGTTCGTGCTGCGTATAGAAGACACGGATCTGGAACGCTCCACTCAGCAAGCTATCGACGCGATCATGGATGGTATGAACTGGCTGAGCCTCGACTGGGATGAAGGCCCGTACTACCAGACCAAACGCTTTGACCGCTATAACGCGGTGATTGATGACATGCTGACAGCGGGCACGGCCTATAAATGCTACTGCTCGAAAGAGCGTCTGGAAGCGCTGCGTGAAGAGCAAATGGCGAATAATGAGAAGCCTCGCTATGACGGCCGCTGCCGCGACAGCCACGAACATCATGCTGATGACGAACCTTGTGTGGTTCGCTTCCGCAACCCGCTGGAAGGCTCGGTTATTTTCGACGACCAGATCCGTGGCCCGATCGAATTCAGCAATCAGGAGCTGGACGATCTGATCATTCGTCGTACCGACGGCGCGCCGACCTATAACTTCTGCGTGGTGATCGATGACTGGGATATGCAGATCACCCATGTGATCCGCGGTGAAGACCACATCAACAACACGCCGCGCCAGATCAACATTCTTAAAGCGATCGGTGCTGAAGTGCCGGTTTACGCTCACGTTTCGATGATCCTCGGCGACGACGGTAAAAAACTCTCCAAACGCCACGGTGCGGTAGGTGTGATGCAGTACCGGGATGACGGCTACCTGCCGGAAGCATTGCTGAATTATCTGGTGCGTCTGGGCTGGTCCCACGGCGATCAGGAGATTTTCAGCATTGAGGAGATGAAGCAGCTGTTCGATCTGGATGCAGTCAGCAAATCTGCCAGTGCGTTTAACACTGAAAAACTGCAGTGGCTGAACCATCACTATATTAACAGCCTGGCTCCGGAATACGTTGCCACCCACCTGCAGTGGCATATCGAGCAGGAAAAAATCGATACCCGCACCGGTCCTGAACTGGCGCAGCTGGTCAGGCTGCTGGGCGAACGCTGCAAAACGCTGAAAGAGATGGCTGCTTCCTGCCGCTATTTCTATGAAGACTTCAGCGAATTTGACGCCGATGCGGCTAAAAAACACCTGCGTCCGGTGGCCCGTCAGCCGCTGGAAGTGGTACGTGACAAACTGTCTGCTATTACTGACTGGACTGCTGAAAACGTGCATGACGCCATTCAGGGCGCGGCCGATCAGCTGGAAGTGGGAATGGGCAAGGTTGGCATGCCGTTGCGAGTTGCGGTGACCGGTGCCGGCCAGTCTCCGGGGCTGGATGTCACGGTACAGGCTATCGGCAAGTCCCGCTCCATCGCGCGTATTGAGAAAGCGCTGGTCTTTATCGCGGAACGCGAAGCCCAGGCTTAATCAGCGACACTGCAGAAATGACAAACCGGCCAGATGGCCGGTTTTTTTTACTTCTCTGGCTGGCCGATTTCCAGACGGAGCAGCATGCCTTGTATGCCTTCACGTAACAGTAACGAGTAAAGCTGTTCCTGTTCTTCCGTGTTCATTTGTTGGATGGAAGTCATCAGAAGAGCGGGAAGGGAGTTTTGTGTCACGCGGTAAGTCGCGGTTGGCTCGGCAACGTGTCGGGTAGACTTTAAAAAGTTTCTGACGTTTTCATCAATATGGATCATACGGGCTTTGCCGCCCTGAACACCGGGTTTTGGCACCGTTGTCCATTGCTCTTTCTTAACCCATTTATTGATGGTTTGCCGACTGAAACCCGTTTCCTGCGCCAGTTCTTCTGGCGTTAACCATTCCTTTTTCATTATGCAATATCCTTTTTGCGTTTATTTGTAACGGGTACATATTACAGGAAATTGTTGTGTGAACAACTAACAGGAGGGACTAATAATTGACATATCTCAGGAAAGCAACCCCTCTGCAGGATGGCAGAGGGGAAAAAATCAGCGGGAGGCGGTAACCGACTCATTCTGAGGACGCCAGGCCAGGTAGTAAGCCAGGCCGACAAAAACCCCACCACCAATAGCATTACCTAAAAATACTGCAATAAAATTAGGCAGATAATCCGCCCAGCTCATCTGACCGGCAAAGATGGCGGCAGGGATAATAAACATGTTCGCCACCACGTGCTGGAAGCCAATGGCCACAAACGCCATCACCGGGAACCACATGCCGAAAATTTTTCCCACCACGTCTTTACTGGCAAAGGCCAGCCAGGTCGCCAGGCAAACCAGCCAGTTACAGCCAATACCGGAAATAAAAGCGTGCATAAAGTCGGCATGTACCTTGGCGTTAGCAATAGCCACGCTCTTTTTCAGATAGTCCCCCTCTGTCATGCCCAACAGGTGACCAAAGAACCACGCTACCGCGATGCTGCCGATAAAGTTGGCCAGAGTCACCCAGAACCAGTTGCGCAGCACGCTGTACCCGCTGACCTGACGGGCAAACCAGGCGATTGGCAATGTCATCATATTGCCGGTCAGCAGTTCACCGCCTGCCAGCACGGTCAGGATAATCCCCACCGGGAACACCGCAGCGCCCAGCAAGCCGCCAAAGGAACCCCATTCAGCAGGGAGCTGATTGATGACGTGAATATCCAGCAGGAATCCGGTAGCGATAAATGCGCCGGCCAGGAAACCGAGGATCAGTAAAGAAGGAATGGATAAATGACTTTTGGTGACGCCAGACTGGATGGCGACCGCTGCGATTTCTTTCGGTGAATGCAAGGACATAGTGGCTCTGATTCTTATGGAGTAGAAGAAAGAATGGCCGGCTCCGTCGCGTTGACAACGCGCGCATCCAGCGCTGAGAGGGGTCCGGCATTCGAAAACGCGGGCAGTTTTGCACGAGAATTTAACAAAAACAAGCGCCAGTCAGCGCTGTGTTTAACGCCTTATTTACATGATTGCCATTGTGAGTCTGTGATTGCAGCCGTATCACTACATAATTGCACTCTGCGCATCATTTTCTCGCATATAGCTGGCGAGTGTTGGTGGTTTGTGCTGACCGTCTGCTGGACAGATCAGGCATTTATTCAGCGCCTTGGCGGCTTTTTCAGCGATCAACCACAGATTGGCAATTTGCCGTTGACACCACCGGCGCTGTTTCATATTATCCCCGCCGTCGAGACGACAAGGTTTTTCGGTTCGGGGGTATAGCTCAGCTGGGAGAGCGCTTGCATGGCATGCAAGAGGTCAGCGGTTCGATCCCGCTTATCTCCACCAAATCTTCACCAGTAGGTTTGGTCCTGAAAAACAGTTTTTTGTAGTGGGGGTATAGCTCAGCTGGGAGAGCGCTTGCATGGCATGCAAGAGGTCAGCGGTTCGATCCCGCTTATCTCCACCAA